>NZ_JBHNYX010000044.1:0-38815 GCF_054960505.1 Alteromonas sp. G4i13
ACTGTAAGTCATTGATTTAAATGGTGCCCGGGGCCGGACTTGAACCGGCACGCTGTTACCAGCGAGGGATTTTAAATCCCTTGTGTCTACCAATTTCACCACCCGGGCATCGGGTTGCTTTTCAGCAAAGGTGTCAGGCGTAGAACCTGATGCTGCGTTGCAGCGTTTGGAGGCGGAACCCGGAGTCGAACCGAGATAGACGGATTTGCAATCCGCTGCATAGCCATTCTGCCATTCCGCCAGATGCGTCTGGCGTGTGATTAAAACTCATCTCTAAGAGATTGGAGCGGGAAACGAGATTCGAACTCGCGACCCCGACCTTGGCAAGGTCGTGCTCTACCAACTGAGCTATTCCCGCATGTCTTAATCGACCATTTCGTTTGGTTGATGTCCTCTCGAAATGTGGGGTGCATTCTACCTACCCATTCAAAACTGTCAACACAAAAAAGCGTTTAAATTGAGATAAATGCGGTTTTTTATGATCGTTTGCTATTTTTTTATTCACTTTGATTAATGTACGATCAATTTCACTTTACTGCGCCACTTCGAAGGTGTGGCCAGGCCGCTTTTGTATAAACAAACATTGACCAAATTGACAGCACTGCTGAGAAATATAAAAGAATATAACCTAACGAAACCCAATAAATTGTGATACCCATGAAGGTTTCTAATCCCGACAACAAGCCAATTAAGGCTAACATTTGCGCAGTGGTTTTTGCTTTACCTATAAAAGACACTTTAACCGCATCCCTTACACCATTCGAACCCATCCATTCACGTAACGCCGACACATAAATTTCACGAACCAATAGCGCAATAGATGGCAACGTGATCCACAGGTTTGCATAACTATGAGTAATCATAAGAAGAGCAGCGCCCACAATGAGCTTGTCTGCTACAGGATCTAAGAATGCACCAAAGGGTGTAGACTGCTGTAGTTTTCTTGCTAGATAGCCGTCAAACCAGTCCGTTATTGCCGCAAGCCAAAAAATAAATGCGCCTGCCTCGTGCGCCCAGCGCCAATCAAGAAAATAAACAACTACAAATACAGGAATAAGGATTACTCGGAATAAAGTAATACAGTTTGGAACAGTCCACATAAAAAGTACGTCTCGGTGTTATGCCTCTATAGGCGTTTTAGCGCGGTAGCGTATAAGCTCTGCATCTTTCATTTTTCTAACACATTACCTTAATTTGTAATGCATTGCTTGTTACTCATTCATTTATTGATGAAGGTGGTCGTAAATAGTTTCCGCCAGTTCAGGGCTTATACCAGGTACATTTGAAATTTCATCTTTGCTGGCTTTCTTAAGACCCTGCAAGCCCCCCATGAATTTAAGCAGTGTTTGTCTGCGTTTAGCACCAATACCAGGTATGCTTTCCAAACTCGACGTGGTTTTAACTTTCTGGCGTCGGTTGCGGTGCCCAGTAATGGCAAATCGGTGAGATTCATCGCGAATATGCTGAATAAGGTGAAGCCCTGGCGAATGGCTATCCATCGGCAGAACCTGATGGCTACCTGCCAGTATTAGTGTTTCTAAGCCAGGCTTACGGGTGGTGCCTTTTGCCACGCCTAACAGCATAGGCTTTTTATCATGGGGCCAATCTTCAAAAAACGCTTCTGCTTGGGCAAGCTGTCCTTTACCACCGTCTATTAATAGAAGGTCAGGTATTTTTTGCACTTCTTTCACTGACTTGTAGCGACGTTTTAACGCCTGTGCCATGGCCGCGTAGTCATCACCTGGGGTAATGCCTTCTATATTGTATCGGCGATAGTCACTTTTGTGCGGACCTTCACGATTAAATACCACGCACGAAGCAACCGTTTGCTGGCCAGACGTATGTGATATATCAAAACACTCCATGCGTTGAATAGGCGTATCAACTTCCAGTGCCGCTTCTAAGTCGAGATAGCGTGCAAACACAGACTTTTGCTGACTGTATTGAGCATCTAACGCAGTTTGCGCATTTGACTGCGCCAGTTGCAGGTACTTGCGCTTCTCTTCCCTCGCCCCTTTAAAGAACTGAACCTTGTGCCCCGCTTCACTGGCTAGTACATCTGCTATAGCGTCTTCGTCAGTTAATGTATTGCTAAGTACTATCTGCTTGGGAATAACTTTGTTACCCGCCAGATAGAACTGTAGGAAGAAAGATTCAAAAACTTCTTGTTCATCGGCAGTGTTGGGTACTTTGGGAAAATAGGCCTTGCTGCCTAACAACTGCCCTTCACGAATAAACATTACCTGAATACACGCCATATTGCCTTTGAACGCAAACCCAAACACATCCATTTCGTCTTGAGTACCGGCAACCCACTGTCGTTCTTGAACTTTTCTTAGTGCATTAATCTGATCGCGGTAACGGGCAGCGGCTTCAAAGTTGAGTGCCTCGCTGGCTGCTTCCATCTTTTCCACCAGCCCACCAATGACCTGCTGGTTTTTACCTTTCAAGAACAAGCGTGCAAAATTGACCTGCTCTTTATATTCTTCATCGCTCACATAGCCTTCTACACACGGCGCACTGCAGCGCTGCATCTGATACTGAAGACAAGGTCTGCTGCGTGCTCGGTAATAGCTATCTTCGCACTGACGTACGGGGAAGATTCGCTGCATTGAACGCAAGCTTTCTCGCACCGACCACGCACTGGGGTATGGGCCAAAGTATTCGCCCTTTTTCTTTTGAGGGCCGCGATGGAAAGAAAGCCTTGGATGTTCGTGGTCGGATAAGAAGATAAAGGGATAAGACTTGTCGTCACGCATGACCACGTTGTAACGCGGTTTGTATTTCTTGATGAAGTTGTTCTCAAGCAAGAACGCTTCGGTTTCGCTGTTTACAACCGTGACATCCATGTTCGCAATCTGACTAACTAGCGAACGCGTTTTGGCGTTATCAAGATTACTACGAAAATAGCTTGATACACGCTTTTTAAGGTTTTTGGCTTTTCCTACGTAAATAACCTCTTCCTGACTATTGTACATGCGGTACACGCCAGGTTGAGAGGTTAGATTCTTAAGAAATGCTGCTGAATCAAATGCAGACATAATCACTTTGACGTTACGCGTCTAGTGACGCTTAAAAGGTGTTAGGATTGATAAGCTTATGACGATAGGCCAAGTGCGTTAGCTCTACATCAGAATTTACGCCTAACTTTTGAAACATTCGGTAACGGTAAGTATTAACCGTTTTTGAGTTAATACTGAGTTCTCGGGCTATATCCGGCACTTTGTGACCTTCGGTTAATCGCATTGCTATTGTAAGTTCTCTACTCGATAGCTCGTCAAACGGATTATCCGAACTAGGCAATAACTTACCGATGGCTATGCTATTGGCCACTTCTTGATCAACATACTTTTGTCCTGCCGCAACTTTATGGATAGCGCGTATTACTTCGTCTGGCTCTGCATCTTTTGTCAGAAAACCGTATGCGCCTGCGTCCATAACTTGCATTGGAATAGGACTTTCCTTATGCATTGAAACACAAATAACACGCGTATTTTCAGACATACGAACAATTTTCTTTGTCGCCTCCAGTCCACCAATACCGGGCATATTCACGTCCATGAGTACCACATCTGGCGCGTTTTTTCGGCACAAAAGTACCGCGTCTTCACCGTTCTTCGCTTCTGCGAGAATAGTAAAATCGTCTACGTCTTCCAGAATCCGGCGTATCCCTGTTCTGACCAAATCATGGTCATCTGCTAGGATTATTTTTATCACTCTAGTATCTCACTGACTTCAGTTTTACATACAACTGGAATAAAGACTGATAATGCTCATTAATGAGAAGTATTACCAGCCTTTAACCTTATCCAAGTCATCATACCACGAGATAAGAATTCGTGAAGTAGAGATACACAATTTGAAACTAAATTATTGATCTAGATTACTTTTAGGCAGCTATTTAGGTAATTCAAACCACAAGGCCACACTTTCCTCTGAGGCTTTCAGACGAATGATGTCTTGCTCGTAAATACCCAAAGCATCGCCTGCCCCTATTTCAACTGAATTCGTTTCACTGTCTACCACAGCCTGTACATTACCGCTAATCATATGAAGGTAACCCTTTTGGTCTTCAGTGCCATGCTCCCATGTTTCGCCAGCTTTCAAAATTAAACGGCTGATTGCCGCATTTTGCTTAATGCGTAATGACCCTTCCCTACCGTTATCACTTACTAATAATTCAAGCTTTGAATCATGGTTATTTCCACCCGCCTGTGTGCCAAAGGTTTTTTGCGCATAGCTGGGCGTACCGCCTTTTTCATTGGGCACAATCCAAATTTGCAGAAAGTTAACAGGCTCTTCAGTAGAAGGGTTAAACTCTGAATGCATTATACCCTTACCTGCACTCATTACTTGCACGTCACCCGCAGGCACTACGTACTCATTACCGGTATTATCTTTGTGCTTTAAAGCACCGCTCACAACATATGAAATTATCTCCATATCTCTGTGACCGTGGGTTTCAAAACCTCTGCCGGCCTGAACAACATCGTCATTGATAACCCGTAGCGCTGAAAACCCCATATGTTTTGCATCATAATAATGTCCAAACGAAAAGCTATGTTGGCTTTTTAGCCAGCCAAAGTTCACTTTTCCTCTTTCATTCGCTTTTCTCAAATACATCATCTTGTATTCCTTATAACCGTAAGCCGCCACTGGCTCTTCTCCCCAACAGGAGTAACGCTGGGCGATAGAACATGTGTCAAGGGCTAATTATTTAATAAGGCCATTTTAATCCTCTTTAATAGGAATAAAATGTCATATATTTGAGCTTATTATTCTAATATTTAGAATTAAACTAACTATCGGTCAACAGATGCGGGTTAAGCTACGCTAAGAAATAAAGCACAGTCTTTGCAGCGCGGTTTCTACAACCGCAGGGTGACAGGCTAAATTTAGCCTAATATGGTGTGGAGAACCAAAGGTCGCGCCGTCGTTACCTATCACGCCTCGCTCAATACATCCTTCCACAGTGGTCACGGGTGAATATTTGAGAGGTTGACGAGAAGCGTCACCTAAAGGAGCTTCATCCACAGAAGCGATACTGTTCGGCTGTGTTAAATGCGAAGGGAATGTTGAAAGGTCTAGCCACAAGAAATAGCCAGCGCTGCCCATTGTATAATTAACAGATAAACCATAGTGCTCAAAGAAGCGCACAACAAGCTTTCGGTTGAAGCTCAACGCACTTTTTACGCTGTCTATCCAAGTACTTCCCTTCTCATAGGCGGCAATCAACGCAACTTTTCCTAAGTTACTTGCGTTCAGGTGCCTGCTATTAATAGCTTGGGCAAACGTCTCTCTGATCGTTTTATCCTTAATGACCGCATACGATGCACCTGGAATACTCGCTAGGTTAAACGCCTTGGATACGCTATTGATGTGGATAATGCGTGGCAGTTGATGAGTATGGATGTTACCACCGTTTTGACTTTCTTTGCGCCTCTCGCTCTTATTGCTTACCTCTGCACCAAACATGGGGATTAGCGTTGGTTCATTTGACGAGTTAAATGCAAACTCGCTGTGCACCTCATCAGTGATCATTAAAATATCGTTCTTGGCGCAGAAGCTCATAATAACACGCTGCTCTTCTGCACTTAACACTGTACCCGTAGGGTTATTAGGATGGCAAATCACGAATGCAGCCGCAGCACTATCGAAGGCTGAAGTATCTATAGTTGCGTTAGAACCCTCGACGTCTTCCTGACGACTTTTGTCGCTACCCTTTGTCGCGGCAACTTCAGAAAGCTTAGTCTGAATTTGACGCGCGTTTTGAATGACTGGAATAGATACTGGCGTTAAGCCGTTATTATTAATAGTCTCTGTTAATGGGGAATAGGTTGGTGTTAAAACCATGACTTTTTGACCAGGTTGGCAAAAAGTGTGAAGCGCAACGTCTATTGCTCCTATTGCGCTCGCAACATCCACAACATCGCCACTTTCCACTTTAAATCGACTACTTTTTTGCGTGGTACGCTCAAAACGTTTTGCTACCGCGTCACCGATATCAAGGGACTGATATCCATAAGTAGAGCGAAGGTTTTGTGTAATCGAGCTGAGAATTTCATCACAAGGCGGGATGTCCATATCCGCTATCCACATTGGAATAGGGTCTTGCTGAGACGCGACAACGTTCGCTTGAGATGAAGACGCGCCCTGAAAGCGGCGAAATATCGCTGAATATTTAAGACGGGTTTGATCGAGTTTCAGGTGAGAAGGTGCCTGCCATACATCCTTGTAAGGCATAAACTCGCTTTGCATAGCGTTGAACACGGGGAGATGGCTTAGCGCGTTGCTCACCTTCACATTATCCTATCTATATAGCCTTACGCATTTACTATTGGCTAAAGGCCTTCTGAAATCTATTATATTTTAAGCGCGAAACACGCGTACCGCGCTCACTTTATATTGCACACACACTTTAATAGACACCGTGTTATTCTATCTTTTCAAACACGTTAAATTCAGAAAGCGTATGTTGGTATTTCCGCTTTGTTTCTCGAATGACAAATGGAATGTCTTTAGGTTCAGCAATTCGTTTAAAGCTCTGACCTAATGCATCTTCAAGCGCCTGAGTAGAGCTAAGCGTTTCACCATTTTCATCTTTGTAGCCGCCCAACCATTCACTTCTTTCGGTATACTCTTCCAACCATGTAAAGGGGCTGGCGACAACGAGCAATCCACCTTTATTTAGCCGCGTGGCCATGTCCGTTAATACCTTTCTTGGACTATACACTCTATCAATAAGGTTGCCTAAGAAGATCAAGTCGTAGCCTGTGAATTGCGGCTTCAAATTACACGCATCACCTTGTGCGAAAGCAACGTTGTCTACACTGTCATCTAAACCGAGCGCGGAGAGCTTGCGCGCCTTAAACGACGTAAGTTCACCTTCTTCTATAAGGTTATAGCGTATTTCACCACGCTCTTGCATCTCAAACGCTGTTTTTATAAAGCGTGCAGAAAAATCGATGCCATCGACATGATCGAAGTATTTTGCAAGTTCAAAGGTAGACCGACCAACGGCACACCCTAAATCTAACGCTTTAGCGTGTTGACGCCCTTGCATAGCGTCAATACAAAACTGCGCACTGGCTTTAGCAAAATTAGGGACGCCGTAGTACTCGTCGCCGTAATG
Organism: Alteromonas sp. G4i13; assembly: GCF_054960505.1. Lineage (NCBI taxonomy): Bacteria > Pseudomonadati > Pseudomonadota > Gammaproteobacteria > Alteromonadales > Alteromonadaceae > Alteromonas > Alteromonas sp. G4i13. The sequence continues at coordinate 7,133 of NZ_JBHNYX010000044.1, forward strand.
GAATTCACTGTATTGCGAAACCTGTGTATCACTTTCATAATCAAAATCGTTCACTGCTATAACTCGCTTTCCTTGAACATACCGAAACCCCGCGTGCTGAAAGAAGTGGCGCCTAAAAGCGTAACGACTATCTTTCATTGCTTCGTTACCTGTAGATACCCAACTACCGCCTTTAATGAGGTTATGCTTATTGTCGAATGTTGGTGTTGTAAAGTCGTCATATAAAGGATGAACGCTAAAGCCCTCAAACGGATAGATGGGTGTTTCTGTCCATTGCCATACGTTGCCAACAACATCATAAAATTCGCCGGACTTATTAACATTAACAGGTTCACTCGACGCATACTTTTGCAGCGCTATGTTGAATCCTTCGCTGTATACGGTTTGTGTTATACCAGCCTGCTGTCGTAACGCTTGCCATTCATTTTCAGTCGGCAGACGAATAAGATCACCCGTTTTTTCACTCAAGTAGTTACAAAACGCTTTCGCTTCATGATAATTCACATCCACAGGCCAATCTAAAGGTAGTGGATGCTCTTCAAGCATGCTGCGATATAAATAATCATCACCCTTTTTAATCCAAAATACAGGATACTGAGCTTTAGTGTATTCACGCCACTTATTGCCTTCAGCCTCCCAGTATTTTGCGTTGTTATAGCCGCCGTCTTGCACAAACGATAAATACTCACCATTACTTACAAGAAATTTAGACGCACTAAACTCGCTAACGGATTCTTGCTGAGAACCATATTCATTGTCCCAGCCGTAATAAGCACTGTCCCACGCTTTGTCATTTATGACTTTCTGTGCCGGAACGGTCATTAAAACATTAGCCTCTAACGCTTCAGCATTAGTTTGCATAGTGCTACATGCAGGCCATTCTGGGCTGGGGCGTACCGATGCAATGGGTAGCTGTCTGATTAGAACAGATGAGGTTTCTAAATGAATACGTTCATGCTCTATTCCCATAACAACGGGCCACATTGGACTTTCCCAGTCAATAGGCATGCTGAAAGACATGGTATCTATTAAATCGCATACCAATGTGCGCACTTGATTACGATATTGACGCACCTCTTCCACCTTCGGCCAGTCGTAATTTTCATCGTTAAGATCATCCCAACTCATTTCATCAACACCAATGGCAAATAGCGATTCAAATTTTGGGTTAATGCGCTCGTTTATTGCCTTAGACAGTACTAATTTATTGATAAAGAAAGTAGCAGTATGACCAAAATAGAAAATTAACGGATGGCGCAACTTTTCAGGTCGTTGATAAAATACGTCATCATTGGCAAGACAAGAGAAAAGCGATTCGTAGGTATCAAAGGAATCGAGGAAATAAGCCTTTATTTCCTGTCTTTTTTGCTCAACTGTTCCGTCCCGTAAATTAAGTGTGGGCATTGCCTGCATAATGTCCTCTCGATTTTTGTTATTACTACCAACTGCGTAGGACCAGCGCCATAAAAATAAAAGAAGAGCGCTTTAAAATGCCGTAATGATTTCAGTTGATTGCTAACCCTTTATGTATACCAAGCTTTTATGAATAAAGCGCGACATAACTAGGTTTTTATGGAATGTCCTGTAATTACAAGATACAGACAGGATGAGATCAGAAAATATTTCATAACAAACTTATGCCTGCGATGATGCTGTGAAACACCGTTTAACTTAAAGCTCGTGATCATAAAAAGCATGGAGATACCGTTGGTTATCATGTTACGTTTACCTAGCTTACTAAATGCCCGATTCAACGTTGGCTAATAAGCTGCGTCGGTAAACAGCATACTTATACGCTTATACCTTCACACCTTCAGAAACGAAAAAGGATTTTTCTTAACATGAAATCAGTAATTTACATAGCAGTAACGCTGCTCTCGTTGTACGGTTCACCCGCGACTGCAGCTGACAACTATACTAATGCGCTTCTCAATGAAGCCGTTCGCAAAGGCAATAAGAGTACCCCTTTAATTGTAAACCCAACACTCACTATGGAGCGCCTATCAACCAGTGACGGAGAGATCACTTATCACTATCGCTCTATGACGTTGACTCAAAACAAAGGCGTTAATCAATTTGTAGAGGAACAACAAAAGAAGCTCTATCCGTATGTGTGCACTTCACCCTCGCAAGAAATTTTTAGGCGACATGGAATTACAGTTAATTATTTGTACAACGATAAGAATAATGATTTTTATGCGGTGATAAGAATCGAAACTACAACGTGTAACGAGGTTGGTTGAAAACGTTCTAGCAGCACGCTTTTATTTGACCCATAAAAAAAACCCGCAACAATGTGCGGGTTTTTCGTATTTGGCGGAGAGTGAGGGATTCGAACCCCCGGTGGGTTTGACCCCACGTCTGATTTCAAGTCAGGTGCATTAAACCGGGCTCTGCCAACTCTCCTGAAGTGACGCTTATCTTAATGATTTACGTGACGCTGTAAAGCACTAATTTCAATTAAATCAATCAACTGGTGAAATATTCACCTTTTCGCAAGAATAATAACCATCTTGGTAGAAAATGACCTGCGTTCTCGTTATTTAAAAACACTATTAGCGTTAACCTACTATAAATGCACGTAAAACTTAAAACGAAGTTTTTTAAAAGCGATTGAAGTTCTCACTCAAAAATTCTCATTAGGTATTCTATGCACGTGACAGTTCATGATGCCAAAATGATAATGTTCGTTTAGCTTTGAACAATATAGTTTTGCGTAGGTTTCACTCTTGGCTATAGCCATATACTAAAGCGCGTAAATTTAGCCCATAAAAAAACCCGCAACAATGTGCGGGTTTTTCGTATTTGGCGGAGAGTGAGGGATTCGAACCCCCGGTGGGTTTGACCCCACGTCTGATTTCAAGTCAGGTGCATTAAACCGGGCTCTGCCAACTCTCCTGAAGTGCTGCGTATCTTAATGATTTATGTGGGACTGTAAAGCACTAATTTTAACATTTTTACTCAAACGACCAATTGATAATCAAAGTGCTCAAAATTTAATTGCTCTCGTTTAACGCAGCCGGTATCCAATCAGGTGTTGCACTGACGCGGCAATGTGAAGCACTGGTCAATCACACCACATAAACATGCTTGCAGGTTTGGTTAGAAGCGTTAAAGACAGGGCTTTATCAGCTGCTCTATTATTAACACCATAACAAACATGGAGAGGGAGAAGGTGCTCTTCTCTAGGATGGGCGTATCGCGCATCCGGCGCGCAGTACCATTCAACAAGACGAGCTTTTCGTTCATTCTCGCTGTAGGCACTGGTCTGCATAGTTGTCTGAAGCCAGTTATTAAAGCGCGTTGCTTTTCGCATTGCATCATCGGAGCTATCAAAAAAGCCCTGCATATTGTGAAAAGAAGACCCCGAGCCCAATACTAAAATATTCACTTCGTTCTTTGCTTCACTATTTACAGGCTCTACCCCGAGTTCAACAGCTTTCCTAATTGCTTCCCCCAATAGCACATGCTTTTTAGAATCCAAATCAGACGTAATGGATAGTTGAATACAGGGTACATCGGCACTGGGATACATAATACTTAGGGGAATGAACATTCCATGATCGAAACCACGTGCCCTATCCTCCCGTACAGCGATGCCTTGCCCTGCTAAACGCTTTAGTAATAAAGTTGCGAGTGCTACTTCCCCTTTGGCCGGATATTCAAGGGAATACGCCTCTTTAGGGAAGCCATAATAGTCATAAATCAAGGAAGGTTCTGGGTGAGTAGTTACACAGACTTCAGTATCTTCCCAATGGGCACTAATCACTATGACTGCATCAGGTTTGGGTAAATCTGTTGATAATGCTTTGAGCGCTTCAATCATTTCAATGTGATAGGCAGGCATTCTCGCCTCTCCTACTGACTGCATTTCAAGAAGTGGAAGCGGCCCTCCACCATGAGAAATATAAGCGGTGTTAATTCTCACAGACGGGCGAGTTTTCGTTCGCTGTTGCATAAAACCATACCTTGTTAGATGTAGAGAATACCATTCCTGCATTCCCACGCTTCGCTAGGAAACTTGCCAGCGTCTTCAGAGTGGGCAATTATCAATGCGGATTGATATAAGGGCTCTATAGCCATTGAAACCGGCGCATTTGGGCCGGTTTCGTTAGTCGTCGAATCTCACAACCGCTATTTATTAAGCTTGTGACTAATAAGAGAGTCGATTGAAAGTTTACCGCCACCTTGAATAGCTAGCGCACCTGTTGCAGCAAGTAACGTTAGTGCAAACTCGTAACCGTTGTTAGTCATAAATAAACCGTTTGCTGCATGTACACTAAAAATCGCAATCACCATTGTGAATGCACTTACTAAAGCGGCTGGGCGTGTTAGAAAACCTATAATAAGCGCTAGCCCGCCAAAAAACTCAGCGCTGCCGGCCAGCAATGCCATTAAAAAGCCTGGCGCTAAACCAATGCTTTCCATCCACTGACCTGTGCCTTCTAGTCCATAACCACCAAACCACGCAAAAAGCTTTTGTGCGCCGTGTGCGGTAAGAATAATGCCCACAGGCACACGTAAAACCAAACTAGAAATACTGCTGTTAGAAGTAAAAATGTTTTTCAGAAATTGCTTGTTCATTGTTGAATCCTCAAAGTCTCTCGTAATTGAAAGTGTCTTATCTAAAAAGTGATGAACGCTCCGCCTGACTTCATTGAGTTGGCACAGCGCTAACCTGATGCATATAGAATAGTTACCAACACCTATTGAATAAAGCGGTTAAATATTGAATGATTACCAACAATTTGTTGTTTATAGAGACGAATGGCTAAACGATGGATAAATTATCGCTACTGAAAACCTTCTGCGTTGTTGCGAATGAAGGCAGTTTTACAAAAGCTGCAGAAAAGCTAGACACGTCAAATCAACTCGTAAGCAAGTATGTTGCCGAATTAGAGAAGCAACTTGATACGCGTTTATTCAATCGCACTACAAGAAAAATTCACCTAACCGAGGCTGGTCAGCAGTGTTTGCAACATGCAAATCATATTCTAGAAAGCGTAACCGATATGGAAAGTCAGCTTGGGTTGCTCAATACAGAAGCAAAGGGAGTTCTGCACGTAAGTGCCCCTGTCTCTTTCTCAACATTACATTTAGCGAGTGCACTCAGTGCGTTTCAACAAGCACACCCTCACGTATCGATAAACTTGCAGCTAAACGATAGAAAGATTGATGTGATAGACGAAGGGTTTGATGTAGCAATACGTGCAGGTCACCTAGCTAACTCGTCGCTGGTGGCCAAGAAAATCACAACGATAAAGCTGGCCCTGTGCGCTTCACCAGCCTACCTGGAAAAATATGGCACACCGCAACATCCAGCCGAATTAAAACCTGAACACTATCTTGAGTACTCCTACGTCAACTACGATAACGATAAATCAGTGCTTATTGCGGCGCTTAAAGCAAATGCCCAGACTGTGACGCCCAAGCTAACCGCCAATAATGGAGAAGTCCTAACCAATGTAGCAAAGCAGGGTGAAGGTTATGTACTTCAACCTACCTTCATTGCCGGTGAAGCGCTCAAAAACGGGGAACTCGTGTCCATACTGGACGATTTCGTACCGCAAGCTATCTCTTTGTATGCGGTCTATCCTCATCGTAAGCTCATTTCTAATAAGCTAAGGGTTTTCATTGACTTTTTATCAAGCTATTTTGAAAGTACGCCCTACTGGGACAAGTAAATCGCGGTACGCGTAACGCTTAATTTATGTGGTAAAAACGTAACTTCAGTGGATGAGGGATATCAGCATAATAAATTAAATAAAAACGGCGTGGAGAAACACCTCCGACGCCGTTCGCGTAATAGCATATCTGGTTTCAGTAACTTAAACTCTAAAAGAGTAACCTTACCCTAAAGCCCTCATCACATTCTGAAGGTTTCCATAATCGCGGGCACCCCCGGGAACATACCAATTAGTGCCATAACGGTACATAGCACCAAAAACGTAATTCCTGGAATTAGCCAACGCCCTGCTTTGCCGAGTTCTCCAGCTCTATCTTTACACCCAACGAGCCCCAAATTATCCAAAAGCATGGTAAAAGACCATCCGAATACTGGATTAACTAACACAGAGGAGATCACCACCAATGCGGCAGACTGGGTCGTTTTACCTTCACGCGTCATTTGCATACCGGCTTCCATTAGCGGCAGAAAGACCCCAACAATAAGCGCTACGCAAAGCACTGGCGGCCAAATTGCTAGATCCATGGGGTAACCCCAAAGTGCCGCTACAACGCATAAAAAGCCAGTAACTAACGCACCACCGGGTATGGGTCTGCGCGCGATTGAAGCCGGAATAATGTAGGTCCCCCACGAAGATGAGATATTCCCCCCTCCCAGTAGGCTTCCCACTGCCTGACGACTAGATGCAGCAATCATGGTGTCATCTATATTCATGTGCGCTCGTTCACTTTTTTTAGGGTAGCTAAGCTTTTGAAAGACTTGATGACCTAAGAAATCTGGCGACCACATAGATACTGCCAGCACAGCAAAAGGCAGCACAGCAATGAAATGTGACCAGTCTGGCAGGCCTAGTTTCCAACCTGTGTCTTCCCCCCACCAATAAGCAGGGTTCAAGTTAGGCATACCCGGCGACGTTGTGAACTCAAATGGCGCACCGAAGGAAAACGCAATGACGGCCGCCATCACCGCACCAAGCGGAATGGCTAGCCAGCGCTTTTGAATATGCTCTAGCCATGCATACATTAAAATAGTGGCAATGATCACCACGAAGGCTAAGTAAGCCATATCGAAGCTTTCTGCCCACGCAAAGAGTTTCTTCACCTGGCCTGTAATGCCTATAAACCCTAAGTACAACAGCAGCCCACCGCATACACCGTTACTGGTTAGCCTAGCAAGCACACTGCCGCCCTTCGTTACTCCTAAAATAAAACCAAATAGTCCAATGAGCAGACCGAGCGCCATGGGATGTCCGCCAGATGCAACAATAAGAGGTACTAAGGGCAGTAAGGGGCCGTGTGTACCAGCTAAATTAGCTGACGGGTTCAGAAAACCGGAAATCAGAACAACGAACAAGACTGCTGCAATGAGTAATTCAAAGCGCACGTTTTCAATAACAAACTCAGGAGATAGCCCTAGCGGTGCTGCGAATGCACCTACTACGGCGGCAACCATAACGATTTTTCCTATGGTCGCCGCCATGCCTGGCACAAAGTCTTCCCACTCAACGCGGTAGTCTTTACCAGGCAGGTTCAACCGCCAACGTTTTGGAGAAAGTATTTGAAGTTCGTGATTTAAATAGTCGTCTCTTGATTTAAAACTACTGCTCGGCTTGTGAAGATTTTGATAAGAAGAACTTTCTTGTGACACATAACACCTTTAGATTGCGCGAAGAAAAGCGCAAGCCTAAACATGTGAACGGAATGTAACAATGCGACTGTGGTCTTATACGAAAGTCTAACGTGGAAGACGGGCATAAAAAAACCCGCAACAATGTGCGGGTTTTCATAATATGGCGGAGAGTGAGGGATTCGAACCCCCGGTGGGTTTGACCCCACGTCTGATTTCAAGTCAGGTGCATTAAACCGGGCTCTGCCAACTCTCCTGAAGTGCTGCGTATCTTAATGATATTTTTATGACTGTAAAGCGAAAAATTAAAAAAGTTGTCTAAGTGCCGAGATTTCAACCAAATAGACTGTTTAGCACGTATAAGAGATGTTTTTATATTCACCTGACACCATTTTCATCTGAAACTACTTGAAAATGGGAACTAAAACCCATACAACATACACTAAATAATTGTGTACCATTTTGGTCATATCATAAGTCCTGTTGGAGGAAACAATGGATCAACGTTCGATGTATTCAAGTGCATCTCAACCATCGGTATTGCAGACGAACAAGGTTCTACGCAACACCTATATGCTGCTTGCGATGACACTGGCGTTTAGTGCGGTTTGTGCTGGTATAGCAATGGCAGTAGGCATTTCTCCTATGATGTCTCTTGTTATGACTATCGGCGCTTTTATTACGTTATTTGTAGTTCAGAAAAAAGCTGATTCAGCATCTGGTATCTACTGGGTGTTTGCATTCACGGGTTTAATGGGTGCATCACTAGGTTACACGCTTAATTTCTATCTAGGCGTTGCGGGTCCAGGCTTGATCATGGAAGCGCTAGGTGCAACAGCCCTTGTATTCTTCGCGCTATCTGGCTACGCGTTAACCACTAAGAAAGACTTCTCATTCATGGGCGGCTTCTTGGTTGTAGGTCTAGTTGTAGTGCTTGTAGCTGCTATTGCGAACATCTTTTTCGCAGTTCCAGCGGTAAGCTTAGCAATCAGTGCAGCGATTGTGTTTATTATGTCAGGTTTCATCTTGTTTGATACAAGTCGTATCATCCACGGTGGTGAAACAAACTACATTCGTGCAACAGTTTCGCTATACTTGAACATATACAACTTGTTCACGTCTATCCTTCACCTTCTAGGTGCGTTTGGTGGCGACGATTAAAACAGCGTTAAAGGTTTAAAGAGAAACACCCCTTAACCGGGGTGTTTTTATTTGTATGGCAGAATATTCAGTACTTATCACATCATCACCGTTTCAAGGCGATACAGCGTTACGCGCCCTCTCCTTTGCACAAGGTGTAATCGATAATGGTGATGTAATAAACAACGTTTTCTTTTATAGCGAAGGTGTTCACCACACCAATAACTTAATGCTAAAGACGGGCAACGAGCTGTTCGTACTTGATAGCTGGAAGACTCTAGCGACTGAACACAACGTGAAATTACTCGTATGCATTACCGCCGCCGTTAAGCGAGGTATTGTTAGTGAGTTAGAGGCGCAAGAGAATGGGTTGTCTCAGGCCAACTTAACCGCACCTTTCGAGCAAGCTGGCTTAGGCGAATTCTTCACAGCGCTCCATGATTGCAACAGGTTGGTACAATTCTAATGGCGCAACTACTTATTAGGTTTACGCAAAGCCCTTTTTCCAATGCTAAAAGCCAAGACGGTTTAGATTTTGCGCTTGCTGCAACAAACTATGGGCACGATGTTAAAGTGCTTTTTGAAAGCCAAGGTGTACTGCAGCTTGTTAAGGCAGCTTCTATCAAAGGACTAAAAAATCACACCAAACGTTTAGCTAGCATGCCGTTTTTCGATATCGAAGATTGCTTTGTGTGTAGAGCAAGTGCAAATACCTACGATATTGAACAGGTTCTTGCTAATAACAGTTTAGTTGATGAGTTAGACTGTGAGTGGATAACCCCAGAAGAAAAAGTCACGCTTATCCAAAGCGCAGATCATGTGGTGACATTCTAATGCTTATTACTATTTCAACGCCAATTTTGAGTACTGAATACAAACAGCTTATTGAAGCCACTTATGAGCAATCGACTTCTACTTATGTTGTATTTGTTGGTGATGGCGTTTATGCCCCTGCATTAAACACCGCGTTTTTTGAGCAGCTGGCCAATACGGTAAAAAGCACGGTAGAGAGTACGACAAAAGGCACAGCAAAAGACAAACCAACGCTAAACCTGTCGTTCTTGAGTACAGATGCGAATACCAGGGGCGCAAATCTTCCCGAACATATTAATCCTATTTCCCACAAAGAACTTGCTGCAATATCAGCAAAAAATCAGCACTGGATACCCCTTTCATGACACAAGACACCTATAGCTTCAATTATAAAGGGCAAGCGATCCCTACAGACAAAGCCGGGTATTTACTCGACTATACCCTTTGGGAAGAAGGTATGGTTGAGTTGCTGGCGCAAGAAGAGAACATTGAATTAACCGAAGCCCACTGGGAAGTGGTGCGCTTCGTACGCGCATTCTATGAAGAGTACGAAACCAGCCCAGCGATTCGTGCTTTGGTGAAAGCTATGGCCAATAAGTTTGGGCCAGAAAAAGGTAATAGCCGCTACCTGCAGCGACTCTTTAAAAAAGGCCCGGCTAAGCAAGCCACCAAACTGGCAGGGTTACCTAAACCTGCCAAATGCTTGTAAAGGCGTTGCTGAAAAGGCCAGGCATAATTTAGTTCTGTTTTCCGTCAATCGCACCGCTCCGGAAAAGCGTACACTGTCTCTGTACAAGGAGTCTGGCCATTACTCGCATAGCAAGTGCGCATACTCACTGTTCTTTTGCAAATTCCTGGAGAAATGGTATCTAAAGTATTTGAAGAATCTAGACCTGGGCCAATATGAGCCCCCCAATATTGGTTTTTTGCCTGTTTTTTAGCAAGTTCTCTTCGGCACTGCTCGTCGTCAGCAATGGTATTAGTTGTTTCATCTATTTCGCCATCCATAAATGCTAGCGCATGGGTCATCCCATCAATTTTAGACATGCCTCTCTCTAGGCTTAATGCTACCGAATTTAACTTATATTTATGATTTGTAGAGAGTTCCGACAAAAAGCCAAGTCGAAAAACTAAGCGATTCTCAGTATCACCAACAATAGCAATGCTAGACTCTCCACTTAAGTCACGATAAACATTAAGGTCTACTGAATGGCCATCAATTTCAATTTCTAGACCAGTCAATTCCTCACCTTTACCTAAATCATTGAGATTTAAATCTTTAGCGTTCACGTGGTCTATAATGCGACTTTCAATTTGGTTGCTGACCACTTTTTGCCTCCTTGCTCCTTTGTAATATTCAGAAACAACATAGCATGTGGCTGATGTTTCAGATGATGCCTTTGTAGTTGATGTAAAAGAGGCCTTTTTCGGGCTATTAAGGGAGTTTGGCTGCTCAGATTCATTCATGGTCGAAGCATTCACTATTGCGGGTAAGAATAGAAACGCCGCTAAGATTCCTATTTTATTCATTGAAAAGTCCTTATCTCTTATTTCTTATGTCCTATTTCTTATAATGGTTAATGTAGACTGCAACCTCCCTCCAATCAATATTATTGTTCAAAAACATATATTATGATTTGATAATTTATATTAACCTTATGGATTAAGCATAACTTGCTTCTTCCTAGTTATTATTCCAACCAAACGCTTTGCACGGGTTGAACCCCGATTCGAGGTAGCGAGCAGAGTAGCCGCCCTACAGTTATTTGCTTTAGCTTTGGTGTTGATATTGCAACTCCCCTCTTAAATTAGCGTTTTATCTCGGGTTTCAGGCATATTTTTCATACTTGCCTTTTACCGAACACCATAAACGTGAATGTTTTACATAAATGGACATAGGAGGCTGTATGACAGTTCAAAAACACTACGTAATTGTGGCCAACCACGACGACGCCACAGCTTACACCTATACCAACCACGGAAGTGCACTTGTTGAAGTAAAAAAGTGGCACAACGAGTTTAGTGGCGCGAGTGACCAAGACATTTATACAGATAAACCCGGCAGACAATCGGCTCCCGCTTCGCAAGTACCAGGCGTTGATAGCATGAATCGAAAAGATGCCGCCGAACTCGAAGATGAACGATTTGCTAGTGACATTGCTGACTGGCTAGATGGTGAGCGTAAACGAGGGGCGTTGGGCTCGATAGATATTATTAGTGGGCCTGGATTTCTTGGCAAATTGAGAAGCGGAATGTCATCTCAATGTTCAGACGTCGTCGACAAAGAAGTGAGAAAGAATGTTTTAGGTGCAGACGAGGAAACCTTGCTTTCCTACCTTAAATAAAACGTTATTTAGTAGTTAGATTGTCACAGGCGGCTGTTGTCATTGCCGCCTTCTCTTACTCGCTTATAAGTAAAAGTCAGCGGTTTTCGTCAGCCTTTAACACGTTAACTTCACCGATTGCCTCGGCGCTTTTAAACGTCTTTACTCGCGTAACTTCGAGATCGGTATAAATACGAGGATTATTCAAAATATATTCTACCTCATTGTTCAATGAGCCTTGTGTGTCAGCCGCTAACCACGCATTTATCGCATGTGCATTATGTGGAAGAAAGCAAGGAATGGATTTTTCATGATACTGGCTAAATCCCTCTACGGGTGGGCGCGTCACTACTGCACAGGAAAATAGGCCATTACTAAACCGCCGGTATACCGCGCCAATTAACAATGCACCAGTAGCCGGTTTCATTAAAAAGTGCGCTTTTCCTTTACCAAGTGGGTTTGACTCCCCTACTGCAGTTGCGACAACCACAGCGCGTCGTTCACGAATGAACTTGCTCCAATAAGGGCTATCGAGATTTCGAGCGTTAAATGTTGTTCTATCACCTACGGTAAGCGTGTTTCCATTAGGTTTTGCGTCAAACCACCACGTTGCATCGATGGTGCTATCACCAGATACAATTAAATTGGTAATTTGTCGTTCTGGCATTTTTCCAAATGCAGGATAAAAGTTAATAACATTGCTTGTGGAAGATTCATTGACAAAAAGCGGAATGGTTTGTGTAAGCCCGACTTCTTCAAGTAGCGCAATAACGTCAGGTGAGTCAGTAATACGCTGTATAAATCCGCACATAAGTCCTCGTATTGAAAAATGCTTCCGCCATTTTAAAATTCTATAGGTTCCATATCTCAAAATATTGCATGGTAAATGAAAAAAAGGAAAAGGGATTCACCCATTTCCTTTTTTTAAAGATAAACTTCAGTTTGTTCAGTCTAACTATTTAGCGGTGTGTTTATCAAAAAACTCAATCATTGCAGTCCAACGCTCGACGTTGTTTTCTTCTTTATAGAAACCGTGTGCCTCGCCAGACTTCATCATCCATTCGTACGGTTTATTGCGCTTTTCTAACTCTTCTCGTAACGCAAAAGCATGCTCTTTGGGTACGCGGACATCTTCCTCACCTTGGATGATGAATACAGGTACCTTTATTTTATCGACGTTTTTTACCGGAGATTGGCTATCACCATCAGGCAATACACGATTCAAGTAGTTTATACCAGATTGAGACTCTGGAATGTCGCCTGCAGATTTCATCAGTGCTAGGTCATACACTCCTACAAAACCTACTGTACACTTATATAAGTCAGGTTCTCTAATGACACTTTGGAGGGCGGCATAACCACCATAAGAAGCACCATAAACACACATTCTATTTTGATCAACAATGCCTTGCTCAATTAGATAATTGACGCCGTCGGTCATATCGTCGATCATTAGTGTTCCCCAAGATTTGAAACCTGCTTTCAGAAATTCTAAGCCATAGCCTCCTGAACCTCTGAAATTAGGTTGGAATACAGCATAACCGTGAGCCGCCAACACTTTAGCATCGCTTCTCATTTCAGTAAGTGTATCTTTTAAACCGTGAGGACCACCGTGTGGATGCATTATTAAAGGAAGGTTTTTTGATACACCTACTGGTAAAGTAAGAATGCCCGAAATCTCCTGACCATCTCTTGCCTTATAGGTAACAATTTTAGATTGGGGCATATCAAAATCGTTTAACCATGGTCGCGTATCAGTCAGTTTTGATAACTGTTTTTTATTTTTATTAAACAGATAATAAGCCGTGGGTTGATTAATCCCGCCAACTGCTACAATCATCTTTGAGCCGTCATACGTCGAAGATGTGATAGACACTACATTGCCCTTAAACGCTTGACGTAAACTAGCTAAAATTCGTTGTTCATCAGTATTTTTAACTTCACTAAAGTAAGTAGCACTGAGGTCTTTATATTCATATTCCGCGCCTATGACTTCTTGCACTTGCCCTCTAACTTCGTGCAATATAGGCTCCACATCAACCATTTCATGGGCAGCTAAAACAGTGTGCTTTTTAGTATCAATGTTATAAGTTGCGACAGCATCTGTATCAGTTTCAATGGTACTAAGTCCAACTAGCGTTTTATCATCGGCCAAAAATACTAATGGATTGAAAAATGAATCAAATGATTCCGCCTGAAATGCCACTTGCCAGTCGTCGTTTACTGAACTTCGTACCATTAGCGTTACTTGATTATTTTCATTAGGATCTGAGCTCGTCATTGCCAAAGCTTCACCTTTGCTGTTGGTTATGATTCGTAAGCTATCTCCTGTAGATTTATACATACGTAACGGCATTCTACCCAACGATGCTTTTCGCCCATTGCTCACCTTCATTTTATAGAGATCCAAAAAAGGCTCTTTTGTTGACCCTTGAACGCTAAAAACGACGATGGCATCTGGATCGTCTGGTAAAAAATCTACGACCTGAGAGTATCGGGTATCACCACTTTTAGAGCGGTAGCCAGTGAGGACCACGTTATCACTGCCATCTGCATCCATCGCTAACAACTCTCCAGTCGGGACTGGTTGCTCTAGGGCGCCGACTTCACGCACCATGCTCAGTAAGAGACGTTCATCATTTAACCAGTTAAAACTGCCGACTGACTCTTTTCCCCTTCCTCGAGTGATCGATTGTACTTTTTGCTTTTCAATATCAAGTACCGTAAGGAAAACAACGCCATCATCATCTCTGGAAGTAGATGCCAGATATTTACCATCTGGGGATATTTTAATTTGTAAATACTGAGAGTGTTTTGCGAAAGCCTCTAAAACGGGCGTTTTCACTTCAGCATTTGTAGAAAAAGAGAAAGCTAGGCTTCCCAGCATAATCGTTTTCAAAAGCGATAAACGAGCTTTCATTTATAATTATCTCCATGTAAAAAAGCCCCCTATATTCGGGGGGCTTACTTGCACTCTAACCTGACTTAGAAAGAGTAAGTGATATTGGCGAACACACGACGCCCAATAAAGTCATACTGAGAAAAACGCGCAGCGTTTCCTACTTGGTCACCACTTGCTGAAATGCGAGGGGGCTTTTCGTCAAATACGTTAGCAACACCTACAAGAACATCAAAGTTATCGAATGCATACGAACCTGACACAGAGTGGTAGGTAGTCCAACTAGTTTCATCAATAAACGTAACTGTTTCATTGTTCACTGTCGTCGTGTTGGTTTCACTACCATAGAATTCATAGTCATTCGTTGCGTCGTAATAATTTGCTGTCCATGTAACGCTCCAATCATCTTTGCCGTAGCTAAGACGTGCAACACCAACATGCTTAGGCCTACCGTTCTCTCCTACTTCATTGTTGTACGGTGTATCTTCAAATAGAAGACCGAACTTTTCAATTTGCATAGTGTGTTCAACGGTGAAACGTACATTACCCCAATCAAATTCTTCATTGTATGAGAATTGGTAATCCACACCACGTACACGCTGATAAGCAATGTTTACATAGCCACCATTTATAATATCAATCCCATAGTCGTTTGTATCGGTATTGTTACGGCGAGTAAACAGGTCACAAAGTGGCTCATTGGCAAAATCAATTGAGTCGTAGCAACGATCAACAATTTCAGAACCACCTAAGTTGTCTATCTCGTCAAAAATTTCAATGTTGAAATAATCGATTGAGAACGCGTAAGTATCTTCCGGACTAGTAAATACAAAACCAATACCCTCAGCAACAGACGTCTCAGCCTCTAGTCGCCCTACGCCACCACGAGTAATAGATGTAGCTGAGCTTCCACCCTGAACGTAGTCCTCTGGAATACCCTCAGCAGAACAGTTTTCAAACACTGTATCTGTAATATCGCCTGAAGCAAAGTTAGCAACGTAATCTAAACAAGGATCTAACGCTAACTGTTGCAAGAAACCTGTTTGCTCTGCAAGGTATAGTTCATATAGCGCTGGAGCACGAAATGATGTACCGCGACTCGCACGAATGCTGTAACCTTCAGCTATCGTCCAGTTTAAACCTAGTTTATAGGTAGTATCATTTCCGTAAGTATTAACATCGTTCCATCGTCCAGAAGCTGTTAAATCTAACTTTTCTACTCCTGTAAGGCCTTCCAGTAGAGGTACCTTAAACTCAGCGTAAATCGCTTTAGTTAACTGATCACCGGCGGTGATGCCTGCACCAGATAGACCCCACGAGTTACCATTTAGCGTATTTTGACCTGGCTTATCTTTAATTTCATCTTTTTGAATTTGGAAACCAAAGGCTGCACCGACTTCACCTGCTGGAAGTGTAAATACATCACCAGTTATAAAACCTTCAAGGGTCTGCTGATCGTAGGTTGTTGTTCCTACGTCTTCACCGAAAAGAAAAGCTTCTTGTGCTGGTGTTCTGTTGCCGTAAAGAAATTGAGGATCAGTCCATGGGATATCAACGCACGTATTCCCGCTAAATTGCGTAACAGCGCCGCTGCATGTTGTGCCGTTCGCGAAGTTAGCTTGAGCCATTTCCATTGCATCTTGGAAAATTATTTCTTGTGTATAAGTACCGTCGTTGTGACTGTATTGATAAGAAAGGTCCCACGCCCAAAAACCGATGTCACCCATTGCACCAACTACGCCTCGGGTATAATCCACTTCGATTTCAGATGAAAAATGGTCGGTAAGTGCAACTGGAAAGATGCTTCCAGCGCCGTCAAAGCCATCGACTACCGAAGCGTCTTGAGGACCAACCTCTGCGGTCCAGAATTGGCGGTAACCATTAGTCTTAGTGGTACGTTGACTATGGATAAATTCACCATAAATTGTCACATCATCACTAAGGTTATATTCACCAGTTGCATAAATTGATGCATTTTGAGTTTCTGGTACTAAAGTTTCTCGTCCTAGAAATGGGTGATTTTGATCCCACCAACCTTCACTCGCATAGTTGTCAGTGAAAGAAACTGGATACCATCCTTCCGGCGTAGTAAAACCTACGTTTGCATCATTAATGCTTTCATAGCCGTTGTTGGCGAAAAAATTGTCATAATCAAAAGCGGCCTGCAAACTACCGCCATAGCCATCTGTCGAGACAGGACCGTAAAGCCAAAGGCCATACCCTGTTTCAGAACAATGATAGTCACCAGTGCGGGGGTCAATCGGATCGTTTCGTGAACCGTCAGCTGAAAATTGAAGTCGCTCAGTACAATTTAAGTAATCGCGATCGCCTCGGCTTAGCATAGAAACTTTACGGTAATCAGCGGTTACTCGGAAAGAGCCTTCTGCATACTCTTCACCGAATGAAATATTAACACGACGGTCTTCGCCGCCAGACTCCATCGGCTGGCTAATATCAACGTTTACCGTCTTCTCGTCACCTTTCTTGGTGATGATGTTAATTACACCGGCTACCGCGTCTGAACCATAAAGCGCAGAAGCACCGTCTTTTAACACTTCAATCCGCTCTACTGCCGAAAGAGGAATACTGTTTAAATCAAAAGAAGAAACCGCTCCTCGAGTACCTGCTGGCCCTGCACGGCGTCCGTTCAATAGAATTAGAGTACGGTTTGGACCAAGACCACGAAGGCCTACAGTTTCTGAACCAGTACCCCCATCTGTTACATAGCCAACGGTTAACGCCGCGGTAATTTGATTGGAACCAGCAGCAGCTGTACTCGTACGAAGTAGCTCTCCTAAAGACTTAAGGCCCTGATTTTCAGCGTCCGCAACTGAAATGATGTCTATAGGCGTATCATTAGCAAAAGAGTCTGTGCGGATACGAGATCCTACCACTGAGATCTGCTCTACTGTGTCAGCGTCTTTTTCTACTGTGTCCTGAGCAGAAACGAAAGGAGCAGCACTTATTCCAAGTGCGACGATTATCCCCTGAGATAATCTATTAAGTGTGTTTCGATTTTCCATATCTATTCCCTGGAAATTTGCTTTCCGGACAAACAGAAACACCCGATGGGTAAGTCCGTTTATCCATGAAGCTTTCTTATGTAGGCAAAATGTAAATGCGACCTATTTTCATTTTTGAAGATTGGGGAGATTTACATTTCATTAATGTTACGCAATGCGCAACATTAGCCAAAAGTATAAGATATAGCTAAAGGTGTCAATTGTGACATTAGTGACTGAAATATAAGTAATTTACGGGGAAAAACGCTTTTTATTTACATTTAGAAACAACTTTAATGGCACTAATAAATGAACTATAAGATGCTGTTTATATAACAAAATTATTACATGTAAAGATAATTTTGCACAGGCTGTACGCGTCACTGTTTAATAGGTATGGAAGTAACCATTTAAAAGAAAAAACCCGATACCTCTTCACAAGATATCGGGTTGTTATTAATTAAGTCGCAACTATTAGACTTAAATTAACGTTGTGATTTAAACTGAAAAATAAATTTACACGCTAGTCGCTTTGATAACCTCTTGGCCTGCCATGTAAGGCACAAGCGCCTTTGGAATCGTAACGCTTCCATCTGCCTGCTGATTGTTCTCTAAAATAGCAACAAGCGTACGCCCTACCGCTAAACCAGAACCATTCAATGTGTGAAGAAGTTCAGTTTTATTCGTTTCTGGGTTACGGAACCTAGCCTGCATGCGTCGTGCTTGGAAGTCCAACATGTTTGAACATGAAGAAATTTCACGATAGGTATTTTGCGCAGGCAGCCATACTTCAAGATCGTAGGTTTTAGATGCACCAAAGCCCATATCACCAGTACAAAGCAACACTTTGCGGTACGGTAATTCTAGCTTTTGAAGAATAACTTCTGCGTGTCCTGTAAGTGCTTCTAGCGCGTCAAAGCTCTCTTCCGGCTTAACTAACTGTACAAGTTCTACCTTATCGAACTGATGCTGACGAATAAGGCCACGGGTATCACGACCGTACGAACCAGCTTCTGAGCGGAAGCATGGCGTATGCGCAGTCATTTTCACAGGCAGCGTTTTCACATCTAATATTTCATCGCGTGCAATATTAGTTAGCGGAACTTCTGCCGTCGGAATTAGGCTAAGCCCCTGTCCTTCTTCAGTTGCTGGCTTGGTGTGAAATAGGTCTTCACCAAATTTAGGCAACTGACCTGTGCCATAAAGGCTGTCAGCGTTAACCAAGTAAGGCACATACATCTCTTGGTAGCCATGTTCTTGTGTATGGGTATCTAGCATGAACTGAGCAATTGCACGATTTAGGCGAGCAATATCGCCGCGCATCACTACAAAGCGGCTTCCCGTAAGCTTACTTGCGGTAGCGAAATCTAAGCCGTTGTTTAAGCCTTCAGCCACATCAACATGATCTTTAACTTCAAAATCAAACGTGCGTGGTTCGCCCCATCGAGAAATCTCAACATTGTCATCTTCGTCTTTACCCGCTGGTACAGACTCGTGTGGCAAATTAGGAATGCCTTGCGTAAGGGTGTTAATTTCTTCCAACAGTTCGCTAAGTTCCGCTTTAGCGGCGTCAAGCTCGTCACCAAGCTTACCCACTTCAGCCAATAGCGGTGCAATATCTTCGCCCTGCGCTTTTGCTTTACCAATGGATTTACTTCGTACGTTACGCTCGTTTTGCAGATCCTGTGTTCTGGACTGAAGTGTTTTTCTTTTTTCTTCAAGCGAACTGAAAGCTGCTACATCGAGGTTAAAACCACGGGCAGCTAATCGCTTAGCTGTTTGTTCTATATCGCTTCGCAAACACTTTGGATCTAACATGTGTTTCTAATTATCCTTTCATCAATTGAATGGCTAGCCAACCTGCTATTAGGCAAGCGCCAACGTTAAGAAATACATTTGCTGCGGCTTTAAGCCACAACCCGTTTTCTAATAAAGTTAAGGTTTCAACAGAAAATGTTGAGAATGTAGTAAAGGCACCTAATAGCCCTACACCGATAAGCGCTCGGTAAGGAGAGTCGCTTAAATCATGACGTTCGATAAAACCGTACAGTAATGCGAGTGCAAACGACCCGACCACATTCACCGTTAGTGTACCAAACGGCATGTGTTTTCCAAATAAGGAATCAACACTTGTGGTAACAAAATAGCGTAAACAGGCGCCGGTCGCACCGCCAGCGGCAATAAAACAATACAAAGCTAACCCTTGAGGCACGAAAACTCCCTAGCGCATTTTTTATTAACTAATTCATATAATCTGAACTAGTTGAGTTACTTGTCTGCAACTTTACCTTTTATTGTTACTTCTCGCATTAAGTGAATCGAGAAATTCACGCTTGGCTTTCAAAGCTTTCTCTAAACCGCGTTCATTAGGGTTATACAAGCGAGTTCCGGTAAGGCTTTCTGGGAAGTAAGACTCACCCGCGGCAAACGCGTTCGGCTCGTTGTGAGCATAGCGGTAACCATCGCCATGACCGAGCTCTTTCATTAGCGACGTAGGCGCATTGCGTAAATGCATGGGAACAGGTGCATCAGAGGTTTTACGCGCCAATGCTTTTGCTTCGTTAAACGCCATATATACCGCGTTACTTTTTGCAGCTAACGCACAATATACCGCAGCTTGAGCAATAGCGCGCTCGCCCTCTGCGGGCCCTACTCGGTGAAACGTGTCCCAGGCATTAATACAGAGCTGCATTGCTCTTGGGTCTGCATTACCAATGTCTTCAGACGCGATAGCAAGTAGACGTCTTCCTACATACAGCGCGTCTCCCCCGCCATCAAGAATTCTTGCGTACCAGTAAAGGGCGGCGTCTGGATCTGAGCCTCTAACAGATTTATGAAACGCGGAGATTAGGTCGTAGAAGGTGTCGCCTTTATTGTCGTAACTAGCAACTTTCTCGCCTACCGCATGCTCAACATCGCTTACGGTTATTTTGTTTGCTCCGGTGAAGTCGGCAGCAAGCTCTAAATAGGTGAGAAGACGACGTGCGTCGCCGCCACTTAAATCGATAAGCGCGTTTCTGGCTGTTTCTTCAATACCAAGGGCTCTGTCACCCAGACCTTTTTCAGTATCGCTTAGCGCTCTCTCAACCAATTCAGACAGTGCTTCGTGTTCGAGTGTCTTTAGCACATAAACACGTACACGAGATAAAAGCGCTTTATTTAATTCGAACGAGGGATTCTCTGTCGTTGCGCCAATAAAGGTAACAACGCCAGACTCAACAAATGGAAGAAACGCGTCCTGCTGACTTTTGTTGAATCGGTGTACTTCGTCAACAAACAACAAGGTTCGCTGGTTATAACGGGCGTTTTCTTCAGCCGTATCCATGGCGGCTCTGATGTCTTTTACCCCAGAGGTAACCGCAGAAATACGCAATACAGATGCGTTGGTGTATTGAGCAATGAGTTCAGCAAGGGTAGTTTTACCGGTACCGGGCGGCCCCCACAAAATCATAGAATGGCAGTGACCCGCCTCTAACATTTTACGAAGAGGCTTACCTTCGCCAAGTAAGTGTTCTTGACCGCTGTACTGCTCTATGGTGACCGGGCGCATACGCGCCGCGAGGGGCGCGAAATCTTGATTAACGCTGGTCATCAATTATGAAGCTGTCTGGAATATCAACTGAGAACGTATCAGCGGGCACTGGAAAACGCGTTTCAATATTACTGAACACCAAAGTGCTGATTTGCTGTTGCGCATCGAGCATATTAAGCGAAGCGAGTTCACTGCCTTGGTTAAAGGTTAATGTAAGCGTTGCGATTTGGCCGCCTTGTTCTTTAGGCGTGATTTGGTAGCTTTTTGTTGCGCTAACACCATTGATGTTGTCTGCCGCGCCCTTTTCAGGTTTTAAAGCCGATGAACCGCTATTTAATTGACTGATAGAGAACTTTGACCACGTTGCTTCATCTGTCGATGTAAGCAAAACAATAGGGTTATCTTTAATCGCATTGTCTTGAGATAGGACTGTCACCTGCTCTACAAAGGTATCCACATTCCAAACCGCTTCGCCATCGGCAACCAAAAGGGTTTCATCAGGAAACGTTGTTTCCCAGCGAAGCTTATTAGGGCGGGTCATGGTCAGCGTGCCTTGTGCTTCGTGAACGACATTTTGCTGTGCATCGACTACTGTTTGCGCAAAACTTGCGCGAAACTGCTTCATATTGCTTAACAACGCCTGCAGTGACGTACTCGCAGAATCATTGATAAGCGATGAAGTTTTGGGCTGACTGGTGTTTACTGTGGCATTAGCCTGATTAGCGTGATGAGCACTGACAACCTCGTGAGCATTGTTGTTGCCTATATTTGAACCTGTAGTACCTAATTCTACCGCAGCGTTAGCAGCATTCATTGCTGTACCTGCCGTTACCAATGCACTCACAAAATAAACCGAAACTGCTTTATTCATTTATTCAATCCATTCGTTATTCTTTGTGGGGCGGCGGTGCAAGAACCTCACGGTTCCCGTTATGCCCCTGTGCACTTACGACACCACTCATTTCCATTTGTTCAACCAAGCGCGCGGCCCGATTGTAACCAATTCTAAACTTACGCTGCACGCTCGACACACTAGCTCGACGTGTTTCAGTAACAAACGCCACGGCTTCATCATAGAAGGCATCAAATTCTTGATCCTCACCTTCAGGCTGTTCGCCTGGCAGTAAGACTTCAGCCGTCGCTTCGCCATTCAGGATCTCGTCAATGTATTCAGGCTCACCACGTTTCTGCCAGTCTGCAACTACAGCATGTACTTCGTGATCATCCACAAATGCACCGTGAACACGGGTTGGCACAGGGCTACCAGGAGGCAGATAAAGCATGTCACCCATCCCTAGCAAAGTTTCTGCGCCTTGTTGGTCTAGAATGGTTCTTGAGTCTATTTTACTAGAAACTTGGAATGCACAACGGGTTGGAATGTTGGCCTTGATCAGACCTGTAATAACATCTACAGATGGACGCTGTGTGGCAAGGATAAGATGGATGCCCGCAGCACGTGCTTTCTGCGCGATACGTGCAATAAGCTCTTCTACTTTTTTGCCCACTATCATCATCATGTCGGCAAATTCATCGACCACTACCACGATAGCAGGAAGTTTGGCTAAGTCAGGCGCTTCAGCATCCATACTTTCTTCATTCTTCCACAGTGGGTCCTTTATTGGTGTGCCATTAGCAATAGCTTCTTCTACTTTCGCGTTATAGCCCTTTAGGTTACGCACGCCAAGAGCGCTCATTAGACGATAACGACGCTCCATCTCACCCACGCACCAACGAAGGGCATTGGCGGCTTCTTTCATGTCGGTAACCACTTCAGCAAGCAAGTGAGGTATACCTTCGTACACCGAAAGCTCAAGCATTTTCGGATCAATCATGATCATGCGAACATCTTCTGGCGTGCTCTTATAAAGCAGACTAAGAATCATAACGTTCACACCTACAGATTTACCTGAACCTGTAGTACCTGCAACCAAAAGGTGAGGCATTTTGGCTAAATCGACCACCACTGGCTGCCCTGAAATATCAGCGCCCAACACCATGGTTAATGGTGATTTATTAGACTGAAAAGTATCGCAGCTAATAACTTCGCTCAGCCGCACCATTTCACGTTTTTTATTCGGCAGTTCTAAGCCAATTACTGACTTACCCGGAATAACTTCCACTACACGCACCGAGATAGCTGACATAGCGCGGGCTAAGTCTTTCGACAGTCCTGAGATCTTGCTCACTTTTACCCCAGGTGCTAAATCAAGCTCAAACCGGGTAATAACAGGGCCTGGGAACACGCCAACCACCGTCGCTTCAATGTTAAAGTCAGCCAGTTTTTCCTCTACCAAACGAGAAATACCTTCAATCTCTTCTGGCGTAAGCGGGTTTTCATGTTTGTCGGCACGTTCAAGTAAATCAAAGGACGGCATAGGTGGTAAATCAGGGTCTAACTCACCTGCCCTCGCCTTCACGGGTTTGGCACCTAGTGCAGCAGGCGTAAATGCTTGGTTAGCACCTTGACTCGCTCCCTGAGTTTCAACAGTTTGCGACTGTAGCGTTTCCGTATTTGGTTCGCTACCTTCAACAGATGGCGCGCTGTTATTTGCAGAAGTTATTGGCTTGCTTCCAGTTTCGTAAGGCAAGTCTTCATCAAACTCTTCTAAGTCGTCAAAGTTAATATGCGGACTTTGCTGTGCTTGGTGTTTATGCTCATGTTGACTGCTATCATCTTCTGACTGAACTGAGTCATCTTGGCTCGATTTACCCAAACCCACTTTGTCTTTAAAGCTACCAGTAACCGCACTACGCATACCTGACAATGAGAACGACGACTTTTTCGTCTCAGCTGCATCTACATCTGTACTTGATGTCGCATCGTCTTCCTCGGCGTTGACAGTATCGTTGGGATTAGATTGAACAGACTTGTCTCCGTCATAGGTATAAAACGGCGGCTCATCATCTACATCGTCAATGCTAAAGGTAGGCTCACTGCGTGATGGCGTAGTTTTCTGTGTCTGTGATGGTTTTGTCTGTGCAGTAGAAGCCAAAGGTTCAGCGCGCATACTGGTAATATCTAGCTCTGCACCTTCGTCGCCACTTTGATTAGACGATTTGTTAGCTAGGGCTAGTCGCGGCATTTCAAATGCTAACAAACTCTGAGGCGCTGAAAGGGTCTTACGTCCTAACCACAGCGTACCTTCACCTAACCTGTCGATAATAGTGAGCCAGCTAATACCCGTTAGTAAGGTAAAGCCCGTACAGAAGAAACAAAGAAGTAGCAAAATTGTGCCAGCGGTATTGAAGTAAGGCACTAGCGCTGAACTAATTACGTCGCCAACAAATCCGCCGGCTGAAAAGTTGTAAATGTCGTCAAAATTTATACTGGCGATGCCCGTTGCACCGAGGGCCATCAACAGCCCACCGATAATTCTTAATCCAATAGTAAGGTAATCGAATTCATCGAGTTCTTTAATGTGTTGGAATAGAAACCACCCTAAGAAGGCGGAGCCGAAAGGCAGCAAATACGCTAAAAAACCAAATGAGAATAGCAGAAGATCAGCGACCCACGCCCCTGTTGCTCCAACCCAGTTGTGAACGTCGAGTTGTAATCCAGCCTGACTCCAACCTGGGTCTCCTGGATGAAAAGATGCTAGTGCCAGCAATAAGAAGAAGGCGAAAACACAGGCGATAATCATACCTGCTTCCCACACTCGCTGAACCCCTGTTAATCGCGCCATAACCCTAAAAAACCTTCAATTTCCATCGCATGTATTACCGCAGATAGCTTTTTACGCTATGCGGTAACCGCAGTACTAACCGCAACAAAGAGCTTAGCGAACTCTTTGCTATTCCTACATAATTATTATTGATTTACTTTTTGGTAAGTTACTGAGCGTACAACTGAATTAATACACCCATCCCCTACCCTGTGCTTTAGCGTGCTGTTAATCCTTTGGTAAAACACAAACACTGTATTTTTGCACAGCCTACCACAAAACCACGCTATTGAGCCACGCTTTCATTACTTCAAATTAATGCGCAGCGACGATGTACTTTTTACTTCTTCCATCACAACGTACGTCCGCGACTCACTTACTCCGGGCAAGCGCAGTAAAGTATCACCTAATAATTTCCTATAACTTCCCATATCTGCAACGCGTGCTTTAAGGAGGAAGTCAAAATCTCCGGACACCAGGTGACATTCTTGTATATCGTCATGCAGTTTTACTGCAGCAGAAAATTCTGCAAAGATATCTACCGATGTTTTCGTTAACGTAATCTCTACGAACACAAGCATAGCTGCGCCGAGCTTTTCTGGGTCAACGACAGCATGATATCCTTTTATATAGCCCTGAGCCTCCAGCCTCTTAACTCTCTCAAGACAAGGGCTGGGGCTTAATCCCACTTCTTTAGCAAGTTCGACGTTTGATATACGCCCGTTTTTCTGTAACTGTACCAGGATATTCCTGTCTATTCGGTCTAGGTGTTTTGGTGTCTTTACCAGCATATAAAATATCTTAAAAGCATCTTTTAGGAGAATTATATGCTACAAACGCTCATTCTTCAGCAGATAGTTCGTTTTTTTATCACGTATACTCCGCAAATATGTTCACGTGCTTCAAAGCCGAACACTATTTATCAAAAGTTCAACCAGAGCCGCTTAGAAGCTCACTATAAGATTGAGGACTATACATGTTAGTTGGTGTACCAAAAGAAATTAAGAACCACGAATACCGTGTTGGCTTGACGCCAGCAGCTGTAAAAGAGTTTGTTAGCCACGGTCACAGCGTTTTAGTAGAAACGAACGCAGGTGAAGCAATAGGTTTCACTAACGAAATGTATGTCGAAGCAGGCGCAGCCATTGCATCAACGGCTGAGCAAGTGTTTGCTGAAGCAGAAATGATCGTAAAAGTTAAAGAGCCTCAGCCTAACGAGTGCAAAATGCTTCGTAAAGGCCAGACACTATACACCTACCTACATTTAGCGCCTGATCCTACGCAAACAAAGCTGCTTGTTGAATCTGGTGCAACGTGTATCGCATATGAAACAGTGACTGACGACCGCGGTGGGCTTCCACTACTCGCACCAATGAGTGAAGTAGCTGGCCGTATGTCGGTTCAAGCTGGCGCGCACTACCTTGAAAAAGCACACGGCGG
Source organism: Alteromonas sp. G4i13 (assembly GCF_054960505.1). NCBI lineage: Bacteria > Pseudomonadati > Pseudomonadota > Gammaproteobacteria > Alteromonadales > Alteromonadaceae > Alteromonas > Alteromonas sp. G4i13. The sequence continues at coordinate 33,257 of NZ_JBHNYX010000044.1, forward strand.
TAGCGGCACACTTCTTGGTGGCGTTCCGGGTGTAGCACCAGGTAAAGTACTGGTTATCGGCGGTGGTGTTGTTGGTACTAACGCAGCAAAAATGGCACTAGGCCTTGGTGCTGACGTCACTATTCTTGACCGCTCGCTTCCTCGTCTTCGTCAAATCGATGATATCTTTAACGGACAAGTAAAAACGGTTTACTCTACCGTTGACGCTATTGAGCACTACTCTTCAAAAGCTGATCTTGTTGTTGGTGCGGTACTTATTCCTGGCGCTGCAGCTCCGAAGCTTCTTACTCGCGAACAGATTAAGGCAATGAAGCCTGGTTCAGTACTTGTTGACGTTGCTATCGACCAAGGCGGATGCTTTGAAACATCTAAAGCAACAACACACCAAGACCCAGTTTATATTGTTGATGACGTGGTTCACTACTGTGTTGCAAACATGCCAGGTGGCGTTGCGCGTACTTCTACAATGGCACTTAACAATGCCACATTGCCATTCGGCTTAGCCCTTGCAAACAAAGGCCCTGCGAAAGCGATGCTAGAAGACAAGCACTTGCTTAACGGTCTAAACGTGCACGAAGGTAAGGTAACGTACAAAGCTGTGGTTGACGCGCTAGGTGAAGAACTAGGCCTTACCTATACACCAGCTGAAGTAGCGCTTAAAGGCGAATAATTTCTAAATATTAGTCTCGGGTAGGGCTGTGGCCATACCCTTGAATAAGAATATCGGAATAAAAAAGCTCGGTATGTGAACATCACATCCGAGCTTTTTTGTATTTGAAATAAGTCTAACCGTTTATTGATGCGTTTACTGCTTTCAGTACGGCAATAGGATCTTCCGCTTTAGTGATAGGTCTTCCCATAACTAAATAGCTCACGCCAGCTTTCATAGCATCGGGAGGCGTCATGACGCGCTTTTGATCACCAGCATCTGCGCCTACTGGGCGAATACCTGGTGTAACTAGCAGAAAATCGTCGCTGTGTTTTTCGCGTAATGCGCTGGCTTCCTGTGCCGAGCAGACAATGCCGTCTAATCCCGCTTTTTCTGTTAGTGCCGCCAGACGCAGCACTTGTTGCTCTGGTGTCACACCGCTTACTACATCCGCCAACTGCGCTTCATCCATGCTGGTAAGAACGGTAACCGCAATAAGTTTAGTTTGAGGGTTGCTGCTTGTTGCAATCGCCTCTTTAGCTGCTTGCATCATAGGTAGGCCGCCCGATGCATGTACGTTTACCATCCATACACCCAGCTCCGCCGCTGCTTTACACGCTTTCGCTACAGTATTTGGAATGTCATGGAATTTAAGATCCAAGAAAACGTCAAAGCCTTTAGCGATTAGCGCTTTTACGAATTCCGGTCCAAATAAGGTGAACATCTCCTTGCCCACTTTTAGCTTGCACAAGCTTGAATCTAATTTATCAACAAACGCCAATGCAGTGTCTTTATTGTCATAGTCTAATGCAACAATAACGCGTGGGTCATGCATGTTCTTTTATTCTCCGTCTAGCCCTTTGATAGGTTTTACTACGCCCCACTTTTTACAGCTAGGGCATAACCAATATAATTTTCGACCGGAAAAGCCACAGCTGCCACAGCGGTATTTAGGGCGCTGCAACATTTGCTTTTCCACCAATTCTTTAAGTAAGCGTAAGCTATCAGCCGTGGTTTTATCTGAAAGCTGGTCAATGTAAAGCCCCATAAGGGTTTTAAAGCCGCGCATAGTCGGGCGTTTGCGAAGTTGCTCAAGTAAGTACTCAGCCGCCTGTGCCGTTTCACCGCGCTTCATAAGCACGTCAACCATGGCTAAATAGGAAGTAGCACACTCTTGCCAGTGTGCTTCTAAGTTCTTCTGAAAACTTTCCCAGTCGTCAGTTTCTTCAGCAATTTTTTCCAAACTAGGTACGGCTTCGCTGAACCAGTTGATATCGCGTTCGGCCACTTGCGTAAAGTACGCGTTGGCATCAGTAAAGCGTTTTTGATCAAGGGCTATATCACCTAACATAAGCCACGGCCTAACCGCATGTTCGTCGGCATTTACCGCTTTTTGTAATAAGGTCAATGCCGCCCCTTGGCTATCGTTCTTCAACTCAACCGATGCTTGTTCACAATAAAAGTGTGCAAGGCGTTCGCACAAATCATCATTGTCACCATGACACTGCACCATACGTTCGGCTAATTCGATGGCTCTTTCCCATTCTTTCGTGGTCTGGTAGATACTGAAAAGTTGCTGTTGAGCTACAAGGTAGTGTTTATCGCTGTTAAGCAGTTGAAGAAAAGCATTTTCAGCACGCTCTAGAAAGCCCGCTTGTGTGTAGTCGTGACCAAGCTCCCTCAGAGCATTTTCTCGTTGAGCCGGCTGGAGCTCATCACGGCTAACTAAATTCTGGTGGACTTTAATTGCGCGGTCTATTTCGCCTCGGTGACGGAAAAAACTCCCCATCGCGATATGCGTCTCTACTGTATCGCTATTCACGTTAATCATTTTGATTAGCGTATCGACTGCTTTATCAGGTTGGTCTGAAAGAAGGAAGTTTAGCCCCTTGTAATAATGCTTAGATAGAATGCTAGACTGCTTTCGCTGCGCTTGACGGACACTATTTCGGCCCATTATCCAGCCGTAACCTGCCGCAACAGGCAAAAGGAGAAACAGCAGTTCGAGCATTAGTGTTCTTGTTCCAGACTCTGTATTTTAGACTGCGCAGACATCAGCTGAACACGTAATTTTAGCCAGCTCATTAGCATTACCAAAATTCCGATACCAACGCCAATTGAAAGTGTTATCGCTATTAACGTCGATAAGCGAAGATTCGCCTGAGCAATTAAATAATTAACTGTTACTTGTGCTTCATTTTGAGAGCCAATGACAAACGCGATCGCGAGCAGCACCAAAATGATAAGAAACGTTAGGATCCCTTTCAACACTCAACCCTTTTTTGTTGATTTATTTACAAGAATAGCAAAATGCGAAAAGAGATAACACTAAAAGCGTAAGTGAAATGATGTTATACCAATCCGCATAGATAATTGCCCACTCAGAGGGCTCTGGCATTAAGCCGCACCTTCGCTTTCTAGATCCTGTCGTTGGGGTTTGGCAATAAGATTGTCTACCACTAAATCGTGGTGAAGGGCTGACATATTAGTAATAAAAATACAGTGTGTATAACCCGCCTGCATCGTTTCGAGCTTGTCATACATGGCTTTGTCTAGCTTTGATAGCTGGGCAAGACGCTTCTTAGTTAACGGTGTTATCGCACCGTGACACCGGATAGCGGTGACATCTGTGGCACTGAGATGTATTTTTTCTTCATCTAACTGAGTTTTTATTTGTGTTCGCAACTTAGAAAAAAGGAAGTCGCGCTCTTTTATATACACTAAGCGGCTGTCGCTCTTTCTAACGCAGTGAACCACTAACGCTTGTTCAGATGTTTCTTTAAACATCGCCTCTAGAATTTGTGACTTGGGCTTAGCCTGCCCTTTGTCTGCAAAAAAGCCGTGCAGTGGGATAATATTTTGAGTGCGCGAAAAAGGATAAAGGTCATCAGATGCGTCACTTTGATACACCGTTTTGAGCCTGTCTAACGTAAAGCGGTTCATCACACATAGTACCGATAAAGACGGCATATGCCTAACCGCCAATTCCCAGATATAACGGTGAGTTGAGCGTTGAATTCGCGCAATATCTCTTACTTTGAAATACGCGGTATTTTCTTCAACCATATGATCGACGCTCGAGCTCACTTTAGCCTTACGTGTATCTTCAACAAGACACAACCTCACCACGCCCGTTTCCGCTTGGTAGTGCACAACCTTATATTTTTCACCTTTAATTTTCAGTTCCGGTACTGAAACACGAATTTCCTTTTGTAGCTCACTTTTCGGTGCAACGATTAACTTCATCCCGCTTGCACTTAAATCAGCAACCCGCGCATCAATCGATGTCAGCAGTCCAACTTTAATAGAGGCAGGTTTATCAATAACGTAACGTGTCTCACTGCGTCTATCTAAATCCTCTTCCATTACATAATCAATTCGCCAATTATTGCCGCTAGCCCTCAAGGTTTTTGACAAGGGTTTGAAATCGCATTTTGCTGAAAGAGTCAGATTAGTAAGATAAGCAGACACGTCTTTACAGTAAAGAACATGGGAGATCTGCGCCAGTTGCTCAAATTCTTTACTGGCAATATCGTGAATAGCAAACGCTTTTTGTTTATCTTCTCGCGTCACGCTATCAAGTCGACAATGGGTACAGATGAAGTCGCCACTTTTGGCAAGAAGATAAACCAACGCGTTAAGCTGTTTTAATGCTAGCAGTTGTCTATGCGTCGCTGTTATTTGAACGTTACCATTTTTGGTTTTGATGTTGCCATGAAAGACATATGCTTCATTATACTTGCGCAGCTCGTCAACTAACGTCGCGAAGATAGGCTTATCTTGTAGGCTAGCCAAGAGTTTTTCGGCGTCGTTATGCTCGACATTGGCTTTGGTAAACAGGGCAATAATGGGCTTAAGCGACTTCTTCTCTGGCGCGAGAAACACGGGCAACCACGGGCTATTTTCAAGTGTTCGGTCGCGTTCTAGTTCTTGCATGGCGCGTTCTATTTCTAAATCACGCTGCAAAGGCTGTTTATACGCGGTAATCGCTACATATCGTTTAAGGGTTGCAAGAAAGCCTTTATCCACGTCGTCTTGAAAAACAAACGATGTCTCATACTTCCCTAAGTGCTTGTTGTATTTTACCGACTCTAGTTCAAGCGTTATTTCAGTCGATTCTTTAGTAAGTCCTTTAACTTCAGGAATAGTGAACGTAATAATGTCACCAGTAGAAGCGTTCGGTGGCCTTTTCGTTTCAAGAGCAATGCCTTTGTGTGACATCGAACTGATCGAACAATGACGGCCTTTTTCAAAATCGGGGGAAGAAATAGTGAAATTTGGGCGAATAGCGATGTCATCGCCGAAATCTATATCAGTAAACGATTGGCTTTCAACATTAAAAGCATCGACAATTTTTTTGAACTGTTCTTTTTTTATTTGGTTTTGGTAGAAGTCTGAGTTCATTACTGACTCAAACACGCCTACCGTATATCTGTCTTGATAAAGTGATGTTTCGTTTTTGAGTATCTGCGCGCCGACTTTATCAAGGCGCATTTGAACCCCGAAGTGCTTGAATTTCATGACGGGGAATTGAGCAAAGGCAGAGTTATCAGCAGGAGCGTCGGTTAACGACGTTAATCGAACAACCTCTTCTTTTACTACCTTTCGAACACTACTAGGTAGACGCTTCGAAAACTTGTTAATTCCTTCTAACAGCTTGTTTTGTTGTTCATAAGGGATTAACGCGCGAATGAGCGGCTGGTTTTGTTTTATTATTGCTTGTTCGTCGCCGGCTGACATTACTTCTATGAATACCGTTTATTATTATTTGAACAATATATAACCCTATTCGAGTTGGGGTCAATAGGTATCAAAAATTAAACGAAAGTATATCAGCAATAACGAGCGCCTTATGTTAGCTAAGGAAAATAGACTATTGAATTTTGCTAAATAACAATAAGGCAGCAGAC
>NZ_JBHNYX010000045.1:0-32479 GCF_054960505.1 Alteromonas sp. G4i13
CAGTAGTGTTAGATCCTGTTCAGATAAAAGAGCTCGCAAGTACTATCCCGGATTTCAAATAGTTAATTCGTAATAATAAGAACTTTCCACGGGTTCGAAACGTTTCAACGGTTTTTGCTGGAAATTTGTACAATTCTTGGCTATGTTAAACACTCAGGCTTGGCGATAATTTTCTTCGACTGAAGGTACGCGTTTAGGTACCCAATCTTCGCAGGTCCTGCTTTTAAAAAATATAAAACAGCTCGTAGACAACTGAAACAGCAAAACTTGTAAAGCGCTTAAAACCACGACACAACTTTTCATCCTTTTATTGTCGTGCTGCTATCGTTTGTGCTGAATTCGAAGAGATATCAAAAGGTTTGCTTAGATGGATTTACGCAGTGAACGCATGTTGTCAACCATGCGCACAACACAGCAAAACATTTCTGTGTTGCTCAATGAAAGTCGAACGAAAACAGAGGCTCTGTGTATATTACTTGCCTCGGTAAACCCTAGCAATGGAAGAGCAACGGTATTATCTTGCGACGTAAACCACCTATCATTAGAAGCCGAGAGTGTTGTTTTTCCTTCACATGTATTGCTCATGCTCCCGCTTACACCTTTGAGCGCTCCAATACCTTGCAAAGATTTTATCTTTCCCCCTTCACTCGAACATTATGCTGATAGCTATGTAGTAGTTGCTACCGTGCGAGATATGCAAAATGAAGTAATGGGTGTTGTTCTCACTTTTGTACGCCACAGTGTATTGAGCCCTCTACAACATACATTGATAGATATTACGCGCCAAAAAGTAGAGCTTAGTTACCAATATGAGCTGGCGCGTCATCCCTATTCAGACAAGTTATCCGAACAGCTTGCCTTGTTAGAAGAGGTGAGTTCAATTTCTAAAGTGGGCGCGTGGGAGATTGACAGATTCACAGGCGTACTTTCTCTGACTGAGGTGATGAAAGCCTTATTAGGCTTACCTCGTGTAAAAAGCGTCGGCCTTAATGAAGTGCTCGATATGCTTACCTCGAGTGATAGAAGAGACTTAAAGCAGCGCGTTTTTAAAGCGCTTAAAGAAGATAGAGAGTTCGTAAAGCACTTTGAATTTCACGACAAGCAAGGTCGCAGAAAAAGTATAAAACTAACCGTCTTCTTACAGGTTCAGCGAGGAAATACTAGCGGAATTAAATTAACCCGGCTTTATGGCGCAGTGCAGGATGAAACGGAAATACAGCGTCTATCGGATTCACAACATAACTACACAGATTATCTGACCAGTTTATTGAATAATGTGGATAGCGTGGTGTTAAGCATAGATGAACATGGCACTATTTTAACTGCAAATGAACGCGTTTATTCCGTATTAGGCTTTGAGCCCGAAGAGCTGATTGGGCAAGATATAAAATTAATATCAACCAAGGTGCAAAATACCGATGCGCCTTCTTGTTTCATAAACTTACCAGCGGGTTTAGCATGGTGTAGCGAAAATGGCTCGGTAAACGAATGTCTTCGCCATAAAAATGGTAAACGTATTGCCTGTGAAGTTAATTTGTCGAAATGCTCTGTGCATAATCAACAATTAATTATCGCCTCAGTGCGCGATATCACTAATCAAAACCACGAAATTGAGCATTACAAACAACTCGCTTTAATCGATACGGTGACAGGTCTTCCGAACTTACACCAATTTGAGCGATACCTTGGCGATAAAGCTCATGACGACAAGTCATCTAAACCATTTGCCACGTTTATGCGCGTTGCTATCTGTAACATAAAAGAATACGAAAATGCGTTTGGGGAGCCAACGATAGACTATATTCTGAGAATTTTGGCCAGTCGCTTCATTCGCATATTCGAAATTAACAAGCGCAATTCAGCCAGTATCTTCAAATGTGAGAGAGGCGCTTTTTATATTCATCTTCATCAATATTTTAGTGAAGAAGCACAGTCTCTAAATGCTGCACACGATTGCGCTATTCTTATCCACGATCACGTGCTAGCGCCAATAACCCTGCACAACAGCCTCTTAAATATTGAAACGCAAACCATAAGTTGCACGGTTCCAACAAAGCATTTTTCGTTTAAAAAGATAAAAGAACTATTGTCGAGAAAACCTTTAAGAGAGGTAAAAAATACTTCTACTTTTAAGTCGGAGCACGAGTATTTTCATGTTAATGCAAGTGATATCGAGCGATACAATTACATTAAACACTCTCTGAGCAGGGCTATTTCTAACAACGAGTTATATATTGAGCTTCAACCTCAATATGATGCAACGAAGAGCGTTATAAGCTCAGAGGTGTTGTTAAGGTGGAAGCATCCTCATATGGGTACAGTAAGCCCTTCTGAATTCATTCCTATTGCCGAAGAGAATGATTTTATTGCTGAACTCGGGCTGTGGGTGTGCAACGAAGCTTGCAGGTTACTTAGTGAATGCCAGTCAGAGAACATTAACACTAAGTTGTCTGTCAATATCAGTGCAATGCACTTAGCGCGAGCTGATTTTGTGAGTAAGTTTGTCGCAATAGTAAATAAGTGGCGCGTGTCACACAAAAATTTAACTCTAGAGCTCACTGAAGGTGCATTGATAAGAGGCGTGAGCGTTATTCAACGTCGCGTTAGAGAATTAGCGGAACAAGGGTTTAGTTTATCTATCGACGATTTTGGTCTTGGTGACTCAAATTTAAATTATCTTCAAGACTTGCCAATTACCGAACTGAAAGTGGACAGGGTATTTGTCGAAGCGATGGAAGGCTCGCAGCAAAAAACATTATTGGTTACAAGTATTTGCAACATGGCCAAAGCGTTACACATAAATACCGTAGCTGAGGGAATAGAGACAACGGGTCAATTAGATCAAGCTAAGGCATGTGGTTGCGGAGCATTTCAGGGATATTATTTAGATAAACCCATGAGTGTAGATGATTGGAAAAGTAAAATTAGTGAGAAGCAATATAAAGAAGGTAGTTAACCTTACGCAGTCGAGGGCTTATTCAAGTATGCGTTGAAACAACCGCTTCGATACCTCTTGTTATCAAATAGGGAAATAAAGTTTAACTTTATGTAAATCAATTTGTTAGTCGATCTACGCCTGAAGTCTTATTAGTAGATGTCATGTAACTATCGTAGGGTGAAGATAAACCCTACTCAGGACATGGTTATGACTTATAAAGATGAATATACTGCCTCGACCCAGCACCCCGATGAGTTTTGGTTAGACCAAGCACAAAAGCTAGCGTGGTTTCAACCTCCTCAAAAAGGATGCCAACCTACCGATAATGGTTACTTCGACTGGTTTAGGGGAGGGCAGCTTAACACCAGCTATTTAGCGCTCGATCATCACGTAAAAAATGGTCGTGGCGATAAAGCCGCGCTTATTTATGACTCACCTGTTACACAAACCACTCAGCACTTTACTTACAAAGAGCTATTAAACCGTGTTGCCGAGTTCGCAGGCGGCTTATCTCGCTTGGGTGTGACGAAAGGTGACCGCGTGATTATCTACATGCCCATGATCCCGCAAGCAGTGATCGCGATGCTTGCTTGCGCTCGTTTGGGAGCTGTGCACTCTGTGGTGTTTGGCGGCTTTGCCGCAAATGAGCTTGCAGTACGAATAGATGACGCAAAACCGATAGTTATTGTTACTGCGTCATGTGGCATTGAAGGCAATAAAGTTCTACCGTACAAGCCTCTTGTTGATGAAGCAATATCATTAGCAGAGCACAAACCACAGGCATGCGTGTTGTATCAACGCGCTCAGCTAATTGCTGAGTTAAATGAAGCAACTGATCACGATTGGCTCTCTCTGGTTGAAGCTAGCGTGCCAGCTTCTCCTGTTGCCGTCGATGCAACTGACCCGCTTTATGTTCTTTATACTTCAGGTACAACCGGTAAACCCAAGGGGGTCGTTCGAGATAATGGCGGGCACGCGGTTGCTCTTCATTATTCAATGGGCGCGATTTACGGTATTAGTGAGGACGATATTTTTTGGGCTGCATCGGATGTTGGTTGGGTGGTCGGTCATTCATATATTGTCTATGGCCCGCTCATAAAAGGCGCAACGACGGTACTGTACGAAGGAAAGCCCATTGGCACTCCTGATGCCGGTGCATTTTGGCGTATGATAGAGTCTCACAAAGTGAATGTGCTTTTTGCAGCTCCAACAGCATTTAGAGCGATACGAAAAGCGGACCCTGATGCTGAGTTTTTATCTAAATACAATACGTCGAGTTTGCGTACCTTATTTATGGCGGGTGAACGACTAGATCCGCCAACATATTTCTGGGCGAGCGAGAAAGTAGTTGTTCCTGTTATCGACCATTGGTGGCAAACCGAAACTGGCTGGCCAATTTGTTCAAACCCGATGGGGCTTGAACCATTGGCCACGAAACCCGGTTCATCAAGCGTGCCTACGCCTGGGTTTAACGTAAAGGTATTGCAAGGTGCTGATGAACAGCAAGTAACCGGTGAAAAAGGCGCTATTGCTATCAAGTTACCGCTTCCCCCAGGTTGTTTGACAACGATTTGGCAAGACCATCAACGGTTTGTTGATGGCTATTTACGAGAATTTGAAGGGTATTACAGCACCGGAGATAACGGGTACGTAGATGAAGATGGCTACGTATTTATTATGGGTCGCACCGACGATGTCATAAACGTTGCCGGGCACCGGTTATCTACCGGTGAAATGGAAGAAGTGCTTGCAGGACATCCTGCCATTGCTGAATGTAGTGTAATAGGCATCCATGATGCACTGAAAGGGCAATTGCCAGTTGGATTGGTACTGCTAAAAGACGGCGTTACCGTTGATGAACAGGCACTTGAGCAAGATTTGGTTCAACGGGTTCGAGATAAAATCGGGCCGGTGGCGTGCTTTAAGCGAGCCATCGTCGTCAATCGTTTACCCAAAACCCGGTCAGGTAAAATACTCCGCAAACTGCTGCGTCAAATTGCAGCCAATGAATCTGTTGCCGTACCCTCAACCATCGATGATCCGTCAAGCGTAAGTGAGATTGAGACGCTCATGCGAGAGAAGGGCTTGGTCAACAAGCCCACGGCTGTTTAGCTAGTAGTAATATTCATCTGCCTGTGGAGCTGGCGGGTATACTTCAATAGCCACATATACAGCTGCTGCGGCGATGAGCGCCACAACAAAAGCACGTAGAATTCGCGAGTCAGTAATACCTGCTGTTGCTGACTCCTTATTGCCATGCACCATGGCAGGAACCAATTTTTGCTTCTTATACACGCTGTAAAATATTACCGCGCCTATATGAAGTGCGATAACGTAAAGTAACACATCAAAGGCAAGGTGATGCAGAGTGTTCATTAGCGCTAGTGTTTCTTCTCCGGCTAACTGGCGATAGGGACCGTCTAAGAAAATATCATCGGTCATGAACAATCCCGATACCGCTTGTATGGTAAGCAACACTAGCATAACGACGACAAACCATCCGCCTAAAGGGTTGTGGCCAATAGCGGGTTCGGACTGCCTATTAAATAAGGTTTTTATATAATTGAAAACCTTTCTGGGACCAGTAATAAAGCTACTGAACTTCGCGTGTTGCGTACCAACAAATCCCCAGATTATGCGGAAAACGATAAGGAATAAGGTGAAGTACCCAATGTAAAAGTGCCATTGCACTTTGTTTTCAAGCCATTCAACTGTTGCATATTGCGCTAAAAGGCTCGCTACAATAAGCCAGTGAAAAAGCCGGGTGGGAATATCCCATATAAGAGTTTTTTGCATAGTAAATTTAGTTGGGTTGTATTCTGACTTATCCACACTTGCCGTTCAGCGGTGACGAATAAGTACTCGGTCATCTGTTAATTGCCATAGCGTCGCTTAACTTACTCTATAAAACAAGTAGGCCCAACGGCAGAAAACCTCTGTTTGTCTTAGTGTTGCAATTAGGACATGGTGATCTTTGCATTAAAAATGCGCAGTAAAGCTCAACATGTCCTAAGCATCGTGTACTGAATTTTTTTTACATCCGAGCCTGAAGTTTTGGCAAAGAACTATGCAGATTGGTAGTGGTTAAATCTTACCGATTCCTTGTTATGCCTATTTAATATGAATCTCACATTGCAATAGTGACGGCATTTGGCAAAATGCCTCACAGTTGAAGGTTTATAAAAGTGTAAAACGAAAAAATGAAAGTAGGATTATTTGGCGCCAACGGGCGTATGGGACGGGTTTTAGTTGAAGCGCTAGATTTAAGTGACGATGCACAACTTAGCGTGGCAACGGTACGCGATGATTCACCTTGGGTTGGACTAAATGTGGGCGAACTTGCGGGCATTGGCAAAAAAGACGTTGATTGTACTGCGCTATCAGATTTAAGTGGTAATGATGCAGATGTAATGATCGATTTCACCCTGCCTTCGGTTATTGAAAGTAATCTTACGTGGTGCGTTAAAAATAAAATGCCTGTTGTTATTGGAACTACTGGATTAAACGATTCACAGTTAGCGGCACTCGACGAAGCAGCAAAGCATATACCTATCGTATTTGCGGCTAATTACAGTGTGGGCGTAAATTTAATGCTTTCCCTAGTTCGACAAGCTGCAAGTGTGCTGGGTGAAACGGCTGACATCGAAATAACAGAAGCACATCACAGATTTAAACAAGACGCGCCTTCTGGTACAGCCATGGCCATTGGTGAAGCCATTGCTGACGAATTGGGCCGTGATTTAAAAACCTGCGCTGTATACGGCAGAGAAGGAAAAGAGCCTGAACGCGACCAAGGTACTATTGGCTTCGCAACAATTCGAGCCGGAGACATTGTCGGTGAACACACAGCCTTATTTGCAGATATTGGTGAGCGCCTGGAGATTACGCACAAGGCATCAAGTCGACTTACTTTTGCGAAAGGTGCAGTGCATGCAGCAAAGTGGTTGTATGGAAAAGAACCTGGTCTATACTCCATGGTTGATGTACTGGATTTAAAGCTATAGGCGTTTTTATGCCAGCATGCTGTAGCTAAATTAGCAGGCGAGCTTGAGGGCGTTATCAAAGTGTTAAACTAAAGTTGCACTTTAAATGAGCAATAAGCCGTACTTTCGGTGGTTCTGCGCAAAAATGGTGGTATAAGCGGCATTTTAGTAAATTATTACAAATAAATTTGCCATTTTCGGTCAGTGATGTATACTCGCCGGAATTTGCCAGAATTTCGTATTCTGAGGCCGCCAAAATGGCTGAAGAGTGCGGTTTTATTAGCTGCAAAGATCGTAAAACGGGATGTATTGTTATCAATAACTCCCGTTTTTTGTGGGGTTTGTGCAGAAAACTGCACAAACACATAGTTATCCTTAATCTGGAGGTTGACTTGGCTAATTCTGCCCTTTTGGTGTTAGAGGATGGTTCTGTTTTTAAAGGTACGGCGATAGGCGCTACAGGCTCCGCCGTTGGGGAAGTCGTTTTTAATACTTCCATGACCGGCTATCAAGAAATTCTCACCGACCCATCCTACGCTGAACAACTCATCACCCTTACTTATCCACACATTGGCAACACCGGCACTAACGAAGAAGACGTCGAAGCAGATAAAATCTGGTCGAAAGGTCTAATCATCCGTGACCTACCTCTTGTTGCTAGTAACTTTCGTCAACAGCAAACTTTGTCTGAATACCTTAAAGCGAAAGGCGTTGTGGGTATTGCCGACATTGATACACGTCGCTTAACGCGTATCTTGCGAGACAAAGGTGCACAAAACGGCTGCATTATTTGCTCTGATGAATTAGACGAGTCTAGCGCACTAGCGCAAGCAAAAGCTTTCCCCGGCCTTAAAGGCATGGATTTGGCAAAAGTAGTAAGTATTACTGAGCCAAAAACATGGACAGAAGGCAGTTGGGAACTTGGTAAAGGTTATGTAACACCAAGCGAGTTCAAATATCACGTTGTTGCTTTTGACTACGGTGTTAAAAATAATATTCTTCGCATGCTAGCTGACCGCGGTTGTAAAGTTACGCTAGTACCAGCGCAAACGCCTGCTGAAGACGTACTAGCCATGAATCCTGATGGTGTATTTTTGTCAAATGGCCCAGGCGACCCAGAGCCATGTGACTACGCAGTAACCGCAATCAAAACTATCGTCGAAACCGGTACGCCTGTATTTGGTATTTGTCTTGGTCACCAGCTACTTGCTATCGCAAGTGGTGCGAAGACAGTGAAGATGAAGTTTGGTCACCACGGTGCAAACCACCCGGTTAAAGACCTTAAGCGCAATGTAGTTATGATCACTAGCCAAAACCACGGTTTTGCAGTTGATGAGTCTAGCTTGCCAGATAACCTAGAAGTAACTCACATTTCGTTGTTCGACAAGTCGCTGCAGGGTATTCACCGCACCGACAAGCCTGCGTTCAGCTTCCAGGGTCACCCTGAAGCCAGCCCAGGTCCTCATGAAGCGGCACCGTTATTCGACCACTTCATCGAACTTATTGAACAACACAAGCAGTAGGAATTAGCCCGCTATGCCAAAACGTACCGACATACAAAGTATTCTTATCATTGGTGCTGGCCCTATTGTTATCGGCCAGGCTTGTGAATTCGATTATTCAGGCGCGCAAGCGTGTAAAGCCCTTCGAGAAGAAGGCTACCGTGTTATTTTGGTTAACTCTAACCCAGCAACCATTATGACCGACCCAGAAATGGCAGATGCGACTTATATCGAGCCTATTCACTGGGAAGTAGTTCGCAAGATCATTGAAAAAGAACGTCCAGATGCCATCTTACCTACAATGGGTGGACAAACTGCGCTTAACTGTGCGCTAGAGCTAGACAAGCACGGCGTACTTGAAGAGTTCGGTTGTGAGCTCATCGGTGCAACGGCAGATGCAATCGATAAAGCAGAAAACCGCGAGCGCTTTGACAAAGCAATGAAAAACATCGGCCTTGAATGTCCACGTGCGGAAATCGCGCACAGCATGGATGAAGCGCACGATGTACTAAGCCGCATCGGCTTCCCTTGTATCATTCGTCCGTCTTTCACCATGGGTGGAACCGGCGGCGGTATCGCGTACAACATTGATGAATTTAATGAAATTTGTCACCGTGGCTTAGACCTTTCTCCTACCAACGAGCTGCTTATCGATGAATCGTTGCTAGGTTGGAAAGAGTACGAAATGGAAGTAGTACGCGATAAAGCAGATAACTGCATTATTGTATGTACTATCGAAAACTTCGACCCTATGGGCGTGCATACCGGCGACTCAATCACAGTTGCTCCAGCACAAACCCTGACTGACAAAGAATTCCAGCTAATGCGTAATGCAGCGATGGCTGTACTGCGCGAGATTGGTGTTGAAACCGGTGGTTCAAACGTACAGTTCGGTGTAGATCCGAAAACTGGTCGTGTAGTAATCATCGAAATGAATCCTCGCGTATCGCGTTCATCAGCGCTTGCTTCGAAAGCAACAGGTTTCCCAATTGCGAAAGTAGCAGCGAAACTTGCGGTAGGTTATACGCTAGATGAATTAGCAAACGACATTACAGGTGGCCTAACGCCAGCATCTTTCGAGCCGTCTATCGACTACGTAGTGACTAAGATCCCACGCTTTAACTTTGAGAAGTTTGCCGGTGCTAACGACCGACTGACTACTCAAATGAAGTCGGTAGGTGAAGTGATGGCCATTGGCCGTAACCAGCAAGAATCACTGCAAAAAGCCCTTCGCGGTCTTGAAGTAGGTGCGACAGGCCTTAACCCAATGGTTGACCTTGAAGACCCTGAGTCACGTAATAAAGTGGTTTACGAACTTCGTCAACCTGGTGCAGAGCGTATTTGGTACATTGGTGATGCATTCCGTATGGGCATGACGGTTGAAGAGGTATTTAACCTTACTAATATCGACCGCTGGTACCTTGTACAGCTTGAAGATCTTATTCTTCTTGAAGCTAAAGTAGCAGAGCTTGGTTTACCGGGTATTGATGCTGACTTTATGCGCGCACTTAAGCGTAAAGGCTTCTCTGATGCGCGTCTTGCCGAGCTAACCAAAGTGGCAGAAAGCGATATTCGTGAAACTCGTCGTGACTTTGGTGTTTCTCCTGTCTACAAGCGTGTAGATACTTGTGCAGCAGAATTCTCTACCAGTACAGCTTACATGTACTCAACGTATGACGAAGAGTGTGAAGCAGCGCCAACCGACAAAGACAAGATCATGGTTTTGGGCGGCGGTCCAAACCGAATTGGTCAAGGTATTGAGTTCGACTACTGCTGTGTTCACGCGGCGCTTTCAATGCGTGAAGACGGTTACGAGACCATTATGGTTAACTGTAACCCTGAGACAGTATCTACCGATTACGACACATCAGACCGTCTGTACTTCGAGCCAGTGACGTTGGAAGATGTACTTGAAATCGTTGCTAAAGAGCAGCCTAAAGGCGTTATCGTGCAGTATGGTGGTCAAACGCCACTTAAACTTGCCCGTGCACTAGAGGCGGCGGGTGTACCGGTTATCGGTACCTCACCAGAAGCGATTGACCGTGCCGAAGACCGTGAGCGCTTCCAGCAAATGGTGAACAAGCTTAACCTCAAGCAGCCTGCGAATGCCACGGTAACTAACGTTGAGCAAGCGCTAACTATGGCTGAAGAGATTGGCTTCCCGCTAGTGGTTCGTCCAAGCTACGTGCTAGGTGGTCGTGCGATGGAAATCGTGTATGACCTCAAAGATCTTAAGCGTTACCTTAATGAAGCGGTTAAAGTGTCCAACGACGCGCCAGTATTGCTAGACCGTTTCTTGGATGATGCTATTGAAGTTGATATCGACGCTATTTGCGACGGTAAAGACGTAGTGATTGGCGGCATCATGGAACACATTGAACAAGCGGGTGTTCACTCTGGTGACTCTGCGTGTTCATTACCTCCACACTCGCTTTCAAAAGAGATTCAAGATGTCATGCGCGAACAAGTTAAAGCCATGGCGCTTGAACTTGGCGTAGTCGGTCTGATGAACACACAGTTTGCGATTAAAGATGGTGAAGTATACCTAATCGAGGTTAACCCTCGTGCAGCACGTACCGTTCCATTCGTTTCTAAGGCAACGGGTGTACCTCTTGCTAAAGTTGCAGCACGTGTAATGGCTGGCGTGAGCCTAGCCGAGCAGGGCGTAACAGAAGAAGTGATTCCACCTTTCTACTCTGTGAAAGAAGTGGTGCTTCCATTTGCTAAGTTCCAAGGTGTTGACCCACTGCTAGGCCCAGAGATGCGCTCAACGGGTGAAGTAATGGGCGTTGGCGATACCTTCGAAGAAGCCTATGCTAAAGCTAACTTAGGTGCGGGTGCGCCACTACCTAAGCAAGGTAAAGCGCTTATTTCAGTACGTGATACCGACAAGCCTCGTATGATTGCTCTGGCAAAAGCGTTGGTTGAAGCGGGCTTCAGCATTGAAGCTACCCGCGGTACAGCTACCGAGCTTTATGATGCAGGCATCATGAGTACTGTGGTTAATAAGATGTCTGAAGGCCGCCCTAATATTGTTGATGCAATCAAAAATGGCGAATACGCGTATTTGATTAATACAACAGAAGGTCGTCAAGCCATCACCGACTCAGTGTACATTCGTCGTGAAGCCTTGCTAAACAAGGTAACCTACACCACGACAATGAACGCAGCGTTCGCAACTATCCGTGCTAAGTCTGCTGATGACCGCAATAAAGTGGCGTCAGTTCAAGAACTACACGCTAGACTCAAACACTAATGACATACGCTAGGATACGAGGTATCCTAGCAATATTACATTTGTGTGAACGAATAAAAAGTGCGCCTTCGCGGCGCACTTTTCTGTTTAAATTACTAGCTAAGTGAGACGGTATTCATGAGTCAGTATCCAATGACAGCGCGCGGCGCTCAAATGCTGCGTGACGAATTAAATGAGCTAAAAACCAAAACACGCCCACGTATTATCGAGTCTATTGCCGAAGCACGTGAACATGGTGACTTAAAAGAAAATGCTGAGTATCACGCGGCCCGTGAGCAGCAAAGCTTCTGTGAAGGCCGCATTCAAGATATTGAAGGCAAGCTATCAAATGCACAGATTATCGACGTTACCAAAATGGAAAATACGGGTAAGGTTATTTTCGGTACTACCGTAACCATTCTAAACGTCGATACCGATGAAGAAACCACCTACCGTATTGTTGGTGATGACGAAGCTGATATTAAGAACAACTTGATTTCGGTTAATTCACCTATCGCTCGTGGTCTAATAGGCAAAGAGCTTGATGACATGGTAACGATTCAAACGCCAGCCGGCGCAGTTGAAGTTGAAATCATCGAAGTAGAATATATCTAACTACGCAAGCCAGCAGAGTCCTTCTGCTGGCTATATTTTCCGTCACAAAACTTCTGAATCCGATCATGGATTTGTAATCTGTTAAGCCAAAGCGTTTTTTAATTTTCTTGCCTGTGTATTGTTGTTTAGTAAGCATTGATTGAACTCAACGGTTAGCCCTGTTCCTGCTGCGCTCGTACTTTAAGTATAAAATTAAGTGATGACACTGTCCCGTTAGCTCACTTTTGCGTTTTCCTATCCCAAAATATATGCGATTTTTAGTATAAAAATCCACCGCTTTTACAAAGAGGCCTATACTTAGCTCTGGAACCAGTTGTAGATGTATCGGTTTTATCACCTTTTCATTAATCCGTTGCTTCGAAAGAAGTGATGCATCTCGTACTGTTAACACAACCATCTTAGCTTTACGTGACCTTATTCGGGGGTTGGGCCAGTCGATAAGCACAAGCTCTCGATTATCAAACAATTTAGAAACGGCGTGCGCTGAAATGCTAAGTGACGCTGGGAGTACTCAGCAACTCACCACTAATATTGCATCGGCGGTTGAAGAGGTGGCGGTAACAAGCCGTGAGATTGCCAGTTCTTCGTTGGCAACGCTTAATGCGAGTCAAAGCCTAGATCGTTTAGCTGACCATTCGCTCTTAGCCAACGACAATATACGAAAGAGCATGGTAGTGCTTTCAGATGATATTCGAAATGTTCAATCTAATGCCGCTCAAATGGAAATGAAAGTCAGCGAAATAGGAAATATACTGGAAACTATCAATACTCTTTCCGACCAAACTAATCTTCTCGCACTTAATGCAGCAATTGAAGCAGCGTGCGAGCTCGAGCTTATGGCGAATAATATGTCGTCTGCGGCCGAGCAACAGTCAGTGACCACGGAAGTGGTAGCTAAAGATGTAGTAGCGGTTGAGGAAGCCGCGCGACACGAACTTCACATTGCACAACAATTGCCTGAGCTGTCTGATGAAATGCAGCGCAACAACCAGTTACTGCAACGCACTATTGCGGGGTTTAACGTAGATTAAGAACGGTTAATAGCCCGAGCTTAAAAAATTGTAGTCTCTGACTGGCGGGCGCTCTACTTAAAATCATTGCTCAATCTACTTACACTAAGTATGATTTTTCCTTTTGTTTTCGAAAGGATGCATCATGGCTTATGATTTTGGTTCTCAGACGCTAGGGATAAAGAACCCATTTAAGACAGAAGGAGCGCTTAGAACACTGGGTGGTGTCTTAACGCTATTGTTAGCGGTTTACGTTGTTTTCACAGTACCGGCAATATTTGAAGCCAACAAGGTGAAAGGCTATACCTTGCTAGCGGTTGGTTTTGTTTTAGTAGTGTCGGGAATACGCCATACGGCGGTTGGTATCCTTCAACTTATGCGCTTTTTTGTAGGTAGAACGGTTCCCACTTCACTGGCCTACAACTTCTCAAAATCTGAACAAGATGCTGCTCAGGCAGAGCAAAAATCCCTGCTTTACTCAAAAGAGTCACTGCACTCTATGCTTATGGGAAGACGAAATACTACCTTTGAGGAGCCAAAAGGCTGGCTCGCTCGGCTAGTTCACAGCGTTTTTCCTAAGCTTGTTTTCTTACCTTACCCGCTACGCCATCTTGCCCAAGAAATTTTAGCCATGGGGGCGACACTTATCGTGGGCTTAGTTACGTACGCCATCGTCTATTTTCTAGTAAGTAATGGCTTTGCAGGTGAAGTCGCAAAAATTGTCGTTATGCCTGTTCTTTCTTTGGTATTGCTTATCTATTTTGTTGCCAACTGGACCTCTACGGCAAAGGGCATCCATAACGAAGGAAACTCGCAACTTGCTAAAGCGGGAGGGTTGTCAATTGGTGTAATCATTGGATTAGCACTTGTCGTTCCTCTTGGTGCGGGTGTGTTTCTCGATGGTGTGGTGGGAAGTAATATCAATGAACTTAAAACCTGGTCTGAAGAACACGCTTTTTTTAGCGCTTGGCTGAACTTTGTATACCTTTTCATCAGTATCGGCGTGGTGATAGGTCTCGTATTTCCATTACTTAAAAAGCGCATGGATTTAGTGACACCACAAACTGAAGTCAGCGAATTTCGAGCAAACATGCAAGAGTCTGTTCATCCCAATGAGATTTTTATCAATATAGAAAACATCGTGCTTGCCAACCGTCGTTACAAGGAAGTCCCAAACAGAATATACGCAGACTTTGTTCCTAAGCTTAAAGAGCAGGCTGAAGGGAAGGGTAGTTTCGAAGGGGAATTACTGATAGAAACTCAGCCAACCCTCAGTGAGGGGTTGGCATTACCCAGAGGGGCTAAAGTAGCGCTGAGCGCCATTGCGCAAGTTGCCGTCGTTGTTGCCGCGGTATTGTTTTACTCATCTGGCGTACAGCTTGCTGAGCTACTACATCTGGTTATCAATATCGGTGTAGATAACAGCGCACTGTTGAACAATGCTTTTTCTATGGTCAATAATTTGCTCATGCTGATATTCGCTTGGCTTACTTTCAGAGCGGCAGGAAGTATTTTAAATAACGCGTCTCACATGTTTTGGGGCGAGCTGAACTTTAACTCTTTGCTTATGTACATGAAAACCGAAGGCACGTATACCGAGTCTAGAGTTTCAACAGGTATGGCAATTCACGATTCTACACGGTCTGAAAATGTCGTAGTTAGAAGCAGTATCACACCGTGGATCATTACTAGCCGAATTAACACTTCTATATTCGCCACTAGCGGTATGAACAATCTGGAAGCCCCGCGCTTTGTAATGGGAATGAACAAAAACGACGGAGAATTGAAGGAAATCGTCGACGAAATTAAAGCATTCTTACGCGGTAGAGAGACCATCGCTTCAATCACTAATGAATCAGACTTAGCCAATGCAAGTACCATTCATCAAGTTAATCAACAAACCCGAGCGTTTAATAAAAACCCTGACGATCGCCTAACACTTAAAGAGACGGAAGAAAGTGCAGGTTTTCTTCGAAACGAAAAAGACAGTGAGTGAGGAGTGAGGCATGGCTGATATTAAAACACTAGATACAAAAGTTGTGTACGAAAACAAATGGCTTCGCGTAAGAGAAGACAAAATACAACGCAGCAGTGGAAACGAAGGCATTTACGGCGTGGTGGAAAAGCCTGACTTCGCTATTATTTTGCCGATAGAAGGCGATACGGTTTACATGGTTGAGCAATATCGCTATACCATAAAAGAGCGCCAGCTTGAGTTGCCTCAAGGTGCATGGGAAAGTAACCCTGATGTCGACCCTGTTGAATTGGCGAAAGGTGAACTTAAAGAAGAGACTGGCTTAACTGCAGATTCAATGGAATATGTGGGTTTTCAATATTTAGCATACGGTTTTTGTAATCAGGGTTATCACATTTATGTAGCTAAAGGCCTCACCCAAGGCGCACAAAAACTCGATATTGAGGAAGAAGACTTGCGCGTTGTTTCACTCTCCTTAAATGAGTTAAAGGAGAAAATAAAACGTGGTGAAATCAAGGACGCAAGCACCTGTAACGCAGTGGGGTTAGCCATGCTTAAGGGGATTATCTAAACACCCTGTTACAATTTGCTGACTGTTTTTTTCTTTCTGAGAAGCTAGGGTTTACAGTTTATAACTAAAAACCATTTATAAAGAGATATTTATGGCGTTCAAAGGAAGTTTTTCCATTACTCAATGGGACGAAGACACACTTAGTGAAAGATCAGAGGGAATTAAGGTATCTCACGCTAGTATTAAGCAGGTGTATTCTGGTGAAATGAGTGGCGAATCTAATGTCGAGTTTTTGATGTCTTATCAATCTGAGATGTCTGCCAAATTTACCGGGTTTGAAACCTTCGTTGGCGTAGTAAACGGTATGCGCGGCACGGTTACTTTTCAGCATGCCGGTAAGTTTGAGAATGGAGTTGCAAGCAGCGAATTTATATCAATCGAAGGGTCTGCTACAGGTGAACTGACGGGAAAAAACCTTCGAGGTAACTTTAAGTCTGGTGAATCGGGTAAAGCTGATTACGCCATTGAAATCGACAACGCGTGAGTAACGGGTAAGTGGCAACGAAAAGCGATTTTTTTAAGCCCAAAAAAAACGGCGCCGAAAGGCGCCGCTAAAAGTTGGGAAACAAACCAAGAAACTAACTATTAATTTTCAATTAAACGAGAACCAATCTCTATTTGACGAGGCTTCTTGGCTTCAGGAATGACTCGCTCCATATCGATGTGTAACAGACCGTTTTCCATATCTGCAGCAAGCACTTTTACATGGTCGCCAAGTTGGAATTTACGCTCAAAGTTACGCTCTGAAATGCCCTTGTGTAAGAACTTACGCTCTTTGCTTTCTTTATCGTCCGCTTCCGTTTTCTTCGTGCCCGTAATCGTCAACGTGTTTTCTTCAACCTGAATAGAAACGTCGTCTTTACTAAAGCCGGCAATGGCCATGGTTACACGATACTTGTCATCGCCAAGTAACTCTATGTTATACGGCGGGTAGGTACTTTGCTTCTCAGCACGAGATGCTGCATCAATTAATGACGCTAGGTGATCAGAACCAATGAATGAACGGTAAAGTGGAGATAGATCGATAGTACGCATAGTCATATCCTCAAAATTAAGCAATATGTTAAAAGTTTAAATGCCCCGACTCTGCGGCGGCGGTTTTGTCGACCTGACCTTTCAGCGCCGACAAAACATATATAGGAATGGCCCAAATACTTTTCAAGAAAGAAAATGCATATTTTTTCCAAAAAACTTGGATTTAATTTTAAGTGTATGTATTTATTGGTTTTATTTGTTTCTTTTTTTACGGCATGAAATGAATCGCGTGCTTTTCAATAAATATTGAGAAAAAACCTCACATACAATAAGTGTATGCGATGTTTTTTATAAAACATTTAGCAATTGTTTAACCAATCCGGTTGTTTATAAATGCTACAATTTGGTTAAGCAAAATGTCTTACCACTTTTATTTGTAAATTTAAAAAATGAAGAAAGAAGTTATAGTTTTAAATTGCGGCAGTTCGTCCGTAAAGTTCGCGATAATTGACGCTGACACTGGAGAGGCTGGACTGTCTGGTATTGCTGAAGCACTAGGTAATAGTGATGCTAGTTTGTCTTACAAGTTAAACGGCAAAAAAGAAAAACGCGCACTACCTGAAAAAGCTGGCCATACCGAAGCGTTAAGCGCAATTTCAGAAGTTATCGCTAGTACGGGCGTTAAGCCTATCGCAATAGGGCATCGTGTTGTTCATGGTGGTGAAAAGTTTAAGCAGGCTGCACTTGTCGATGATAGCGTACTAAAAGCAATTGAAGATTATGCAAGCATGGCTCCGCTTCATAATATGGCGAACCTAAAGGGGATCGTCACGGCGCAAGAGGCTTACCCTGACCTGCCTCACGTAGTCGTATTTGATACTTCTTTCTTTCAAACCTTACCCCAAAAAGCCTTTATTTATGCTTTACCCATGTCGCTTTATCGCGAGCACGGCATAAGACGCTACGGATTCCATGGAACCAGTCACAAGTTCATACTTGATAGCATGGCAAAAATTCTTGAGAAGCCGGTTTCAGATACCAGCATAATCAGTGCCCACCTAGGCAATGGCTGCAGTGTGTCGGCTATAGAAAAAGGTGTGGCGGTAGACACAAGCCTTGGCTTTATTCCTCTTGAAGGCTTAGTTATGGGCACTCGCTGTGGCGACTTAGATCCGAGTCTACCGGGAACGTTGCAGAAGAAGCTTGGCAAAACCGCAGATGAGATAAGTGATTTACTTAACAAACAGTCTGGATTACTTGGTATCTCAGAGCTGAGTAACGACTGTCGAACCCTTGAAGATGCGGCGCTTGAAGGTCACGAAGGTGCATTATTGGCCATTGAAATTTTTTGCTATCGCTTAGCTAAATACATCGCGGGTTATATGGTAGCCGTGCCCACGTTAGACGCTATTGTATTTACAGGCGGAATAGGGGAGAACTCATCGCTTATTCGTGAGACAACTATGGGGTATTTCGCCCACTTTGGAATTAGCTTAGATGAGCAAAGAAATACCGACGCGCGATTTGGTCAAGGTGGAAAGATTACCGCTGATACCGCATCAACGGCAGTTTATGTTGTGCCTACAAATGAAGAATGGGTGATAGCCGCAGAAGCTGCAACCTTCGCGTAAATTATACAAGCAACGCCAACGCGTTAGCAAAAGCAGGAGTAACTATGTCTCGCAGAATTATGTTGATCCCCGTAGGCACCAGTGTTGGCCTAACTACGGTCAGCATGGGCCTTGTTCGTGCTATCGAGGAACAAGGCATAAAGCTCAATTTCTTTAAGCCCGTTGCACAGCCACGTAAAGGCGATAACGGCGAAGAGCGCTCTACAGCAATTATTGCGCACCATGCCAGTGTGTCGCCCATCACGCCTTTCGAGCTTGAATACGTAGAGCGAATGATCAGTAACGACAGCACCGATGAGCTCTTAGAGGAGATCATCGAGCGGTTTGAAGAAAGCAGTGTTCAAGAGGCTGTTACTGTTATTGAAGGACTGGTGACAACTCGCCATCATCCTTATGCAGAGCGCCTGAATTTAGAAATTAGTCGGGCACTTGATGCCGACATCGTTTTCGTGGCTGTGCCGGGAAATGAGTCGACCACGGATATCAATCATCGCCTCGAAATCGTTGTAGACACCTATGGCGGTCACAAAAGTCAAAAAGTAGTGGGCTGTATCTTCAACAAGGTTAACGCGCCTTTTGATGAACATGGTCGCTTACGCGCTGATATTGGCGCAATAGAAGCCCCTGAGCACGACGAAGAGCGAACCCAAGCCTTACGTGATTTGCCTATTTTCAAAAAGGGCTTGAGTCTACTTGGCACAATTGACTGGAGCGCTGATTTAGTATCTCCTCGCGCCACCGACGTAGCGAAGCATCTTAACGCTAGCTTGTTAAACGAAGGCGAGTTGGCTGAGCGGCGTTTAAGTAGTGTCACGTTTTGCGCGCGAGAAATTCACAATATGACGCACACCTTAAAGCCGGGGGCGCTACTTGTAATGTCGGGTGATCGCGGCGATGTTTTTGTGTCGTGCTGTTTAGCTGCATTAAACGGCACAAAGCTAGGCGCGCTCTTGCTTACCGGCGGCTATCAGCCGGATGAAAACATTATGGCGTTGTGTAGCCAAGCCATGGAAACGGGTTTACCGGTTATGCTGGTAAATTCCAATACGTGGCAAACAGCACAAGCACTTCACGCTTTTAATCAGGAAGTACCTGTAGATGACAGTAAACGCATTGAAAAGGTGATGGTTCACACTGCGGAAAGTTTAGACGCAAGTTGGGTAAATTCACTTACCCAAAAAGTGTCGCGCCAGAAAAAACTCTCTCCATCAGCGTTTCGTTTTTACCTAACAAACCGTGCAAGGCAGGTAAATAAACGCATTGTGCTTCCTGAAGGAAACGAGCCAAGAACCGTGGTGGCGGCCTCTATTTGTGCCAAACGGGGTCTTGCTCGTCCTGTATTGCTAGGCGATGAAACTGAGATTAGACGGGTAGCAGAACAGCAAGGTGTTGTACTGAGCGAAGGCGTTGAGATTCTCTCGCCGTCGGCCATTAAAAAAGACTATGTTGAGAGCTTAGTGGCGCTACGCGGCCATAAAGGTGTGACGGAAGTGGTTGCCCAAGAGTTGTTAGAAGATAACGTAACTCTGGGCACGATGATGCTTCAGCAAGATGACGTGGATGGATTAGTGTCAGGTGCAGTAAATACAACTGCGAACACTATTCGCCCAGCGCTCCAGTTAATAAAGACCGCTGAAAACGCGTCTTTGGTGTCGTCAGTATTTTTTATGCTGTTGCCTGACCAAGTTTTGGTTTACGGCGACTGTGCAATTAACCCAGATCCCAACGCTCAACAGCTCGCTGATATTGCTATTCAATCTGCGGAATCTGCACAAATGTTTGGCATTGAGCCGCGGGTTGCGATGATTAGCTACAGCACTGGTTCGTCAGGTGCAGGAAGCGATGTAGAAAAGGTGAGAGAAGCGACCAAAATTGCGCAAAGCCTTCGCCCTGATTTACTTATTGATGGTCCACTTCAATACGATGCAGCGGCTATCGAAAGTGTGGGCAAGAGCAAGGCACCAAATAGCCCTGTTGCTGGTAAGGCAAACGTGTTTGTTTTTCCTGACCTCAATACCGGAAATACCACTTACAAAGCGGTACAGCGTAGCTTCGATCTAGTGTGTATTGGCCCAATGCTGCAAGGCATGCGAAAGCCCGTTAACGATTTAAGTCGCGGTGCATTGGTTGACGATATTGTATTTACCATAGCACTTACTGCTATTCAGGCGGCAGGTAACGTTTAACTGGGTAGACTACCTATCTGTTGTAAGGTAGTTGCTGCTAACAAAAACGGCGCTACTTCAAATGAAGTTAGCGCCGTTTTTTATTTCTTAGTCTGATGCAGTGTGATGTATTGCTAAGCTATTAACCTTGCGTAGCGACTATCCTCTGCTATGCTCCGTGCAGCAAGCTGCAATCTATGAACTACAAGCTAAAGATTTTCCTTTAGCGGCCATTCATCACATCGCGTACTGCTTCACAATTTGTCCATCTTTCATAACAAAGCCCACTTTTTCCATAAGGCTCATATCATCTAGTGGGTTGCCGGGCACTGCGACGATATCTGCCAGCTTACCTTTTTCCAAACTTCCAAGGGTAGCTTCTTGTTTCAGTAAGCGGGCAGGGTTAATAGTAGCAGCTTGAATAGCCTGAATGGGGGTCATACCGAACTTCACCATCCGGGCAAACTGCTTAGGATTATCACCGTGAGGGTAAACCCCGGCATCGGAACCAAATACCATATTTACACCAGCTTTAACTGCCTTCTCAAAGTTTTCGCGCTGAGTTTTACCAACAATACGCTCTTTATTCAGGCTTTCTTCTAGAATACCGGCTTTCTCTCCTTCACCCAGAATATATTCAGTTACGTAAATATCCATAGAGAAGTAAGTACCGTTCTTTTTCGCTAAATCTATCGCTTCGTCATCAAGCAAACTTACGTGTTCTACTGAATCTACACCCGCTTTAATGGCTGCTTTAATGCCATTAGTGCCATGAGCATGAGTCGCTACTGTCAAACCACGCAAATGGGCCTCATCAATGAGGGCTTTCATTTCTTCGAATGTGTATTGCTGTGCACCTACTTTTGTGCCTTTAGACAAAACGCCACCTGTAGCGCAGAATTTGATCACGGTAGCGCCGTACTTAATATTTCGACGTACTTTTTTGCGTACTTCCCACGGGCCATCGGCTACACCTTCGCTATAATTGTCATACTCATAGGGCAAAAGATTGCTGTCACAATGGCCGCCAGTTACGCCTAGGCTTGGCCCAGCTACAAACATGCGCGGTCCCACTACGTCGCCCGCGTTGATGGCATCTCTTAACGCAACATCAGCAAAACCAGGTGCACCCACATTACGCACAGTGGTAAAACCTGCATCTAACGTTGCTTTAGCGTGTTTAACGCCAGTAATAGCCGCGCGGGGCAGTGATACTTCTAAACGCTTGTACCCGTGTCGAGTTGCATCACTGGTTAAGTGTACGTGCATATCCATTAACCCAGGCATTAGCGTGGCATTGCCTAAATCAATACGTGTTGCTTCGTTTGGAACTGTCAGGTCTTTCAGGCGACCAGATGCAGTAATTATATTGTCCGTTACAATAATAGCCGCCTGTTTGACGACTTTCCCGTTAGCAACGTCAATCATGCGATCTGCAGTAATTACTGTTGTCTCTGCGAAAACAGCAGTAGAGCAAACAATGGCAGTGATAGAAAAGGTGAGTAGTTTTTTTGAAAAAAGAGAAACCCAGTTCACAAGTATTTCCTTAATTAGCACACATTGAACTTTGCAAAAAAACAAGTTCAACATGTCCTACATCGAGTTAGTATTATTATTGAATGACTATTGTGTCGGTACCTTTAACTTGTACAGATCAACTCTGTCTTCGTCTAAGAAGTAACGCACTAACAAATAGCAAAATAACTATAAACCAAACACCTAGCTCTTGAAGATGGTAATACGGTGTAAACCCTCTGGTTGCGACAACTGGCGCCGAAATATTACCTGCCATGAATTGAGGTAGCCGAGCAGTTATTTCGCCTCTGTGGTCTATAAAAGCCGTAATGCCATTATTTGTCGCTCTAACGACAGGGCGGCCTAACTCAAGGGCGCGCATTTGCGCTATCTGCAAATGCTGAGCAGGCCCATGTGAGTGACCAAACCACGCATCATTACTCACGGTTATGATCATGTCGGTATTTTCATATACATTTGCCATCACTTGATGGGGAAACGCAATTTCAAAACAGATAGCGGGGGCTAGGTGAATGCCGTTAGCTTCAAGGTTTGCCTGTTGATAGTCACCTCGAGAGAATGATGACATAGGTAAATCGAATAGGGGAGCGAGCGGGCGAAGCCAGTCTTCAAAAGGTACGAATTCGCCTACGGGCAATAGATGATGTTTCGAAAATCGGTTGTTGTGGAAATATTGATAGTCGGGATAAGCGGCATCTGGCGTACGTTTACCTAGCACAATTAGGTTGTTCCACGCTTCATCAGTTTCCCAGTTGTAATTAACAATACCCGTAATAAGTGCCGTGTTCTCTTGAAAGGCTCTTTCGTTAACTTTAGCAAGATAAGGTTGGGCTAATGGCTCAAGCTTGGGAACCGCGGCTTCAGGCCAAATGATGAGGTCGTTATCCCATAAGCTTTCAGTTAATTTCCAATAGGTGTCCATGGTTGGACCATCTTGCTCTGGCACCCATCGCAGACTTTGCGCGATGTTGCCTTGAGCCATGCCTACTGAGTAGGTTTTTTGGGGCGCAACCCAAGTATGTTGTTTAAGAAGGTAGCCACTGGTAAATAAGCACAGCGCCACTAGCATTGCGTTGGCGAAAGTTCGCTTATTGTGTATCAACGCAAATAGCGTAGCGCTGATAACGATAAGCGCGCTTATTCCCGTTTCTCCGATGATTGGCGCAAAGCCTGAAAGAGGGCTCTCTAATTGACTATACCCTAAAGATAACCATGGAAAGCCGGTTAGCATCCAGCTTCGTAGCCACTCCGCCGCAACCCAGAAAAGAGGTAACGCCATTGGCCACAAGTGGGGAGAGAAGTACTTGGCGGTTAACTTGGTGGCAAGCGCAGGATAAAGCGATAAGTAACCACATAGCAACGCCATAATGCCAATAGATGCCGCAATGGGAAGCCCGCCAAAGTCGGCAATACTCACATGAACCCAGCTTATACCCGCTCCAAACCATCCCGCACCGAACAGCCATCCGGCTAAAAATGGACGATGTTTGAGCTTTATCACCTGACGTATAGCAAGTGCAAGCGCAGGAATAGTTAAAAGCCACATGTTAAAGGGAGCGAAAGCAAGGGTTAAGCTTGCACCACTTAGTAAAAGAAGAAGGTGGGGAGTAAACCGTTTCAGCATAGGAGTCATCTGATCGTGGTTAATAGAGTTGTTACGTCAACATAGGGTGAGCACGCATAAAATCATGCTGCCCTATGCTGAAACAGGCGTAGTTTGCGTTACTTCACTATTCGAGCGAAGGCACTGAAACCTTAAGTTGGATAAGTCGGCGCTTATCAGAGTTAGTCACTTTAAATTGAATGTCGCCAATGGTGATTTCGTCATTGGTTTCAGGCATATGACCAAACGCTTTCAGCACAATACCGCCAATAGTGTCGGCTTCTTCTTCGCTAAACTTGGTTTCAAAAAACTCGTTAAAATCGTCAACCGGCGTTAAGGCTTTAACAGAGTATGTTGATTTATTTAACGGGCGAATATCATCGGTACCATCTTCTTCCGTATCGTATTCGTCTTCAATTTCACCCACGATAATTTCAAGGATATCTTCAATCGTGACTAGACCAGACACACCGCCATATTCGTCTACAACAATGGCCATGTGGTAGCGTTGCTGACGGAACTCTTTAAGCAGAACGTCCACGCGTTTGCTTTCTGGAACAATAACCGCTGGGCGAAGAATATCGCGAAGGTTAAATTCTTTTTCCGCGTTAAATGCAAAAGCCAAAAGATCTTTTGCTAACAGGATACCTTCGATGTGGTCTTTATCTTCGCTGATAACAGGGAAACGGGAGTGAGCAGATTCAAGCATTACAGGTAAAAACTCTTCTACCTTTTGCTCTACATCGATGGTGGTCATTTGAGCGCGAGGGATCATGATATCCCTTACTCGCATTTCATTTACCCCAATAACCCCTTCAATCATTTCGCGGGTTTGTGGGTCTATGATTTCGTTCTGTTCAGCATCAGTAATAACCGATACTAACTCTTCTTTACTTCTCGGCTCGCCAGAAATTGAATTTTTTAGTTTATCTAACCAACTCTTGCCTGATGAGCCGTTGGTAGAGTGAGGATTATCGTCGCTCATAATGTCCGTTTAATTGTTAGTTCAACGCCAACGTTAAAATGGTTCTCGCTGGTCGTCAATGTTTTATTGTTATTAAGTGTTAAAGTACTTAACTAACAACGGTTTAAATTGAATTGTTAATCAATAGATTCGTAAGGATTAGCAATGCCAAGGTGCGCAAGAATATCAATTTCCTTGCTTTCCATTTCCTCAGCTTCCGCATCATCAATATGGTCGTAACCCATTAAATGCAATAGCCCGTGAACAGTCATGTGCGCGTAGTGGTTGCTTACGTCTTTATGCTGTTCTTCGGCTTCTCGACTAATAACGGGGGCACAAATAACCAGGTCGCCTAAAAGGTTTATTTCTATACCTGGAGGCGCTTCAAACGGAAAAGATAAAACATTTGTGGGTTTATCTTTTCCTCGGTATTCATGGTTAAGGCTTTGACTTTCGGCTTCGTCAGTAAAGCGAATGGTCACTTCTTGCTCAGCTAACCCTTCGTACTTGAGCACGGCGTTAGCCCAAAGCTCAAGTTCCGAAGGTGAGGGAATGGCCGATAAAATGGCCTCGTCACCTTCAAACGCTTGCTGTACATCAATAATGGCGCTCACGATGCGTTGTCGTCTTTCGTTTGCGTCGCACTATCGTCTTGAGAAGCCTGTTCACGCTGAAGGCGCAACGCTTCTTCTTTACGTGCTTTGCGAAGACGCTCTTGTTCAGCGTCGTGCACTTCATAGGCTCTTACGATACGCGCAACCACAGGGTGGCGGACCACGTCTTCAGCGTTAAAGAAGTTGAAAGAAATGTCATCCACTTCACTTAACACTTCAATAGCATGACGAAGACCTGATTTTGCACCGCGAGGTAAGTCTACCTGCGTGATGTCACCGGTGATAACCGCTTTTGAATTGAAGCCAATACGGGTTAAGAACATTTTCATTTGCTCTACCGTGGTGTTTTGACTTTCATCCAGGATAATAAAGGCATCGTTCAGCGTTCGACCGCGCATATAGGCCAGCGGTGCAACTTCAATGACGTTGCGTTCCATAAGCTTTTCTACTTTCTCGAAGCCCAACATTTCAAATAGGGCGTCGTAAAGCGGACGAAGGTACGGGTCAACTTTTTGTGAAAGGTCGCCGGGTAAGAAACCGAGCTTTTCACCCGCTTCTACCGCCGGGCGGGTAAGCAAGATACGGCGAATTTCTTGTCGCTCAAGCGCGTCCACAGCAGCAGCGACCGCTAGGTAGGTTTTACCCGTACCGGCAGGTCCAATACCAAAAGTAATATCGTGGTTTACAATGTTCGCCACATATTGCGCTTGGTTAGGGTTACGCGGCTTAATCACACCGCGCTTGGTCTTAATATTGACTTCTTTGCCATAGCCGCCTGTTGCGTCTTTTTCAATAACGCGGGCTTCTTGAATGGCAAGATGAACTTGTTCTGCTTCTAGCTCGGGAATACGGCCCTTAATAGGCTGAGTTTCTATATAAAGAAGCTTAAGTAATTCGCTGGCACTTTTTATTTGCTGCGGTTCACCCAACACCTTGAATGCGTTATTTCGGTAGGTAATTTCTACCCCTAACCTGCGCTCAATTTGTTTAATGTTGTCATCAAAGGGGCCACATAAACTCGACAAACGTTTGCTATCTGCCGGTTCTAATTCAAATTCGTTACTAACCAATGTACTCAAGCTACTTTTTTCCTCGCTATAAAATGTATTTAGGCTGGGTTAAATTGACCCACGCCAAGCTCATCGGGCAAATCTGCCTGATGCTTTGCCATGATAGATTGGGGCGAAACGGCAACACGCAAGCCCATTTCGCTCTCTCTGCGCACAACTTCACCACGTAATGAGTTAGTGAATACGTCAGTGATGTTTACATCAACGAATTCGCCAATCATGTCTGGTGTGCCTTCGAAGTTCACTACACGGTTATTTTCAGTACGTCCCGAAAGCTCCATTGGGTTTTTCTTTGACGGACCTTCAACCAATATTCGCTGCTCTGTACCAACCATGTGACGAGCAATACGAAGAGCCTGTTGCGTAATACGCTGCTGTAGTAGGTGAAGACGTTGCTTCTTAGTTTCTTCACTTACGTCATCTACTGCGTCGGCAGCAGGCGTACCCGGGCGAGCACTGTAAATAAAGCTGAAGCTAAGGTCGTAATCGACTGCCTGAATCAAATCCATGGTGGCTTCAAAGTCGGCATCTGTTTCACCTGGGAAACCAATAATGAAGTCACTCGACAAACTAATGTTCGGGCGAATTTTCTTCAGCTTACGCATTTTAGACTTGTATTCAATTGCTGTATGGCCACGCTTCATCAAGTTCAATATACGGTCAGAGCCGCTTTGAACAGGCAAGTGTAGGTGGTCTACTAACTCCGGAATAGACGCGTATGCTTCTATAATGTCATCAGTAAATTCAACCGGGTGTGAGGTGGTGTAACGAATTCTGTCGATACCGTCTATGGCCGCTACCAATTCAAGCAGCTCAGAGAAACGACAAATTGTACCGTCGTAATTTTCACCGCGATACGCGTTAACGTTTTGACCTAGAAGATTGACTTCACGCACGCCTTGACCTGCAAGCTGAGCGATTTCAAGCAACACGTCGTCAACAGGACGGCTTACTTCTTCACCGCGGGTGTAAGGCACAACACAGAATGTGCAGTATTTTGAACAGCCTTCCATGATTGAAACGAACGCCGTTGGACCTTCAGCACGTGGTTCAGGTAAACGGTCAAATTTTTCAATTTCCGGGAAGCTAACGTCAATGACTGACTTTGCGCCGCCCTGAAGCTGATTGATCATTTCAGGCAAGCGGTGCAGTGTTTGTGGACCAAAAACTAAGTCTACGAACGGCGCGCGCTGACGAATAGTATCGCCTTCTTGAGAGGCTACACAGCCGCCCACACCGATAATAAGTTCAGGTTTATCTTGCTTAAGTGTTTTCCAACGGCCCAGCTGGTGGAACACCTTTTCCTGTGCTTTTTCACGAATTGAGCATGTGTTAAGCAAAATAACATCGGCTTCTTCAGCACTTTCTGCAGCACTGTAGCCATGCGTTGAGTCTAGTAAGTCTGCCATTTTCTCCGAGTCGTACTCGTTCATTTGGCAGCCCCAGGTTTTGATATACAGCTTTTTAGTCATAACAACTATTCGATAACCTGTTAGTGTTCCTGTAAGTGAGAGCAGTTTCACCGTTGTTTAGAAAAGGTGGCTGCCAGAATGTTATTTTACGTGAGGCGCTTAAATCACCACGTAAAAAACACTGATAATGTCAGTTACAGGAAGATGTTCAAAATAGCCGCATATTTTACCTGTTATGCAAGCATATTCCCAGTATCTTGAGACGATTCGTTAAGAATTGATCTAGGGCAAGCCAGTTCCACGTTTTACTTCACAGCGCTTTGTGTTTTAAGACATAATGCAAGTGCGTGTTTTAAGGAGAGTAAATGGTCGATTTTTGTATAAATGGCGGCGGTATGGTAGGTGCTGCACTTGCGTTGGGACTTGCTCAGCAGCAGTTTAAGGTAGCAGTGATAGAACCGTATCTACCAGCACCTTTTAACGCTGAGAAGGGGCCTGACTTAAGGGTTTCAGCCATCAGCGAAGCATCGGTAACGCTGTTAAAAGCCCTTGGCGCTTGGGAACACATAGCCGCCATGCGTGTTAAACCTTACACAGGCCTAAGCGTGTGGGACGACCCAGCCCATCGAACAGACTTTACCGCACAAAGTATCGACATGCCCCAATTGGGCTTTTTTGTGGAAAACCGATTGTTGCAGCTAGGATGCCACCACGCATTAAAGCAGTTTGACAATGTTGAGCTCATTACCGGACAAACGGTGCAAGATATTCAATTAACGAATACGGCTAAGGTCAGCCTTTCGAATGGCAGAACCATTGAAGCGAGCTGGCTTGTTGGCGCAGATGGCGCAAACTCTCAGGTGAGAAAGGCGGCGGGCATTGGCACTACAGGTTGGCAATATGCGCAGCAGGCGATGGGGATCACTATAAAGATGGAGAACGCCGTTGAAACTGTAACCTGGCAGCAGTTTACATCGAGCGGCCCTAAAGCCTTTTTACCCATGTTTGATAACTACGCCTCGCTCGTTTGGTATGACTCGCCTGACGAACTCAAACGGATTAAAAGTTTAAAAGCGAGCCAACTTGAAAGTGAAATTCTTAAAACGTTTCCCGATGAATTGACCAGAAATGGCAATCGCTTTTCAGTTATTGATAAAGCGATTTTTCCGCTTACCCGTTCTCATGCTAATCAATACGTTAAAGGCAGATGTGTGTTAGTTGGTGATGCAGCACACACTATTAATCCGCTTGCCGGACAGGGTGTTAATTTAGGTTTTAAAGATGTAGAAACCTTTCTTTCTGTGTGTGCTGAATTCAAGCCATTCGGTAGCGACAACGCATTGTCGCTAACCGATAAAGTATTTTCTCAAAGGCTTATCAGCAATTATGAAAAGCCACGAAAGCGAGATAATTTGGTGATGATGACGGCAATGGATGGGTTTTATACCTTGTTTAGCAATGACGTTGCCCCCATAAAATGGATAAGAAACCAGCTTC
This sequence comes from Alteromonas sp. G4i13, assembly GCF_054960505.1. Taxonomy (NCBI): domain Bacteria; kingdom Pseudomonadati; phylum Pseudomonadota; class Gammaproteobacteria; order Alteromonadales; family Alteromonadaceae; genus Alteromonas; species Alteromonas sp. G4i13. Next base: position 29,297 of record NZ_JBHNYX010000045.1, read on the forward strand.
TTTCTGTGGCGCAGCGCATAGAGCCTGCAAAACAAGAAGTGCTCAAATATGCGATAGGGTTACGATAATGGAAGTGTTAATTTTACTGGCGGTGTTATTTGGTGCGCTAGCATTGATTATACCGCTAATAGAACGCTCTAAAATGCGAATCAGTAATGAGGATGCTGCGAAATGGGCTAAGTGGATTTGGCCCTTAATGGGGATTTTGCTTATCGCCCAGTTGTTGCGGTTACTGTTCTCTTAGCTGCTGCTTAGGTTTAAAAAGTCACAAAATCTAGCCACTTGCCGAACTCAAATCAATTCACTTTTTCAAAGGTTCAAAGGAATGACCGTACAATTTTCGCAAGGGTTCTCCAATCAATGTCCGTGGGTTAATCTAAAAGGCTATAGCCTTTATTATATTTGGCAAGGGCATCCAGCAGACGAAGGCGAAAAACACTTTTATCAGTTGAAGAGTAAACCTGACCCTGAAAAGGTTGGGGTGATGTCTGCCTGCTGGGATGGCTATGCAGGCAGTTATCAGTTAAGTGCTGAAGGAAGCCTTATTCTCACTCGGTTTCATTACTTCCTCCCCAACGGATTGGGGGAGTCCGATGCCTTACTTGAGGAGTTACACGGCGACTTTTACTTAGAATTTAGAACCCACTTTGAAGGCGATCAGCTATATGTACCGTTTGCTGATGGTAAAGTGACTGTTGACCAGGAACAGTGGGTTGAGGTAAAGCGAGCCTACGTTAATCTGAAAACGGACAAAAATGGTTTTTCCACTTGGTTTAATCGGTTCATTCCGAGCCGCTTAGTTAAGTAAACCAGGGCTCATCCAACTGGTTTCACGGCAATTTTCATGAAATGCATTGCGTCAGTTTTTGTAAGCCTTCATCTACATTAATGTGTTTGTTGTGGCCATTGTCCTTTCAAATCGATAATGACTTTGTCTATCATCTTAATAGTTGTTTGATTATCGTCTTGCAGTAAGGCAAACGCTCGTAAGCCAACGAACTGATTTTGAAGCCACTCTGCGGCTGTTGACGTTGGCGTATGTTCAGGCAGCTCACCTTTTTCGATACAGGCTTCAATAATATTTCTAAAACCAGCCTTAAGGGTTTGCATGCTCTCAAGTACAGCTTTTTTGGCAATATCACCAATGAGTTCTAATTCTGCAATAGACTTAACCAACAAGCACTGGCGCATGTAGCGTTGCTCGTCGGGGCCAGTTAATGCTGTTTCAAAAAAGTGGTAAAGAGCGTCTAAAGGTGATTGAGCTTCTGTGACTTGCTTTAAACGTTTTGCACTGTTGTCTGCATAATGCTCAACAACAAGTTTGAATAAACCTTCTTTGCTTTGAAAACGCGCATAAATACTACCGGGGCGCATATCCAATGCCTGCTGAATATCACGCATGCCAGCCGCCTGAAAGCCTCGTTGCCAAAAAAGCGTAGTGGCTTTTTCTATAATCTCATCGTGGTCATATTTCATCGCTGCATACCTTATACGTGAATATTTTGAACATATGTTCAATTATCGCTTGAACGATCGTTCAAGTAAACCTATTATTATTGGCATACGAGTTGTGAGTAGCGCAAAGCGTTGCTTGCAGTTTTTGATCACATCAATAGGAGAGTGACATGAGCGATTTTACTTTACACACGAAAGAGAGTGCGCCAGAAGCAGCGAAGCCTTTACTTGATAATTCGCAAGCAGCATTTGGAATGATTCCAAATCTACATGCAGTAATGGCAGAAGCGCCGACTTTGCTTGAAGGCTATCAAGTGCTGCATAAACTAGCGCAAGAAACATCGTTCAATGCAGAAGAGTTAACGGTGGTTTGGCAGGCAGTGAATGTAGAGCACGCATGTCATTACTGCGTTCCAGCGCATACGGGTATTGCGAAGAGTATGAAAGTGCGCGATGACCTAATTGAAGAGTTGCGAAACGATGAAACACTGTCTGACAGCAAATTGAATACGCTTAAAGAAACTGTGCTGGCTTTAACTCGCGGGCGAGGTAATGTTGATAATGCGCAGCTTGACGCATTTTACAGTGCTGGATACAAGCATCAGCAATTGTTAGAAATCATACTTATATTGGCGCAAAAAGTGATGAGTAATTATACCAATCATTTGGCCGATACGCCTGTAGACGAACCTTTCAAAAAATTTGATTGGTCGCCTAAATAATCATTTGATAGCTCTTTTAAAACGGAAGCAAGGCTTCCGTTTTTTGTTTCTGGCTCAAACGCTTGCGAGCAATCTCGCAAAAACTGAATAGCAGTAGGCTACACAGTGTGTAGATAAAAAGCGCAAACAGCATTTTTCTATTCCTATTCAAAATACGACTATTAAGACGCTAAGGGCAGCTGCGGGCTTAATTCTTCTACGGTTTCCATTGCAACTAACTCTTCGTATCCCTTTTGCTGCAACAGTGTTTTCAAATCGTCGCAATTACTGCATTTATTTTGTTTAGCGATAGCCACTGCTTCGATGAAACACGATAGGTGAGTTATAGATTGTGTTTGTGTCATGGTCTACTTCACTTTTGATTTTACGTAAGTTCGTTGTTTCCATTTTTATTGGAATTACTTTGGCTTAGCCTGAAGTCACTAATGTGACGCTAGCATTACGCTTTTATGAAAAATAAGGGTGAAAAGTTTAAAATACCTTGAAATGTATATACATAGGATATACATTTTGTATTCGAATAATGTGGTAGTACTTGCAGATTCTCATTGAACGACATACTGCACGTATTGGTTTTTGCAAGGATTTAAGGTGTCTGAAAAAAACAATAAAAAGAAGAAAAAGAATAGTCAGATGATTATTCGAATCAACGACGAAGAGCGTGCACAGTTTATCGCGTTATGCGAAGACCTAGACACTTCTGCTGCTCGTGAAGTTAGACACTTTATTCGAGAATTTATTGCCAAACACGGCGATCAATAGCGGCTTTGCTAAACGTTATGTGAGTGAAGCGAACACTACAAATAAAGATAAGGATTTACATCATGGCTAAGAAAAAAGAGTTAAAAAAAGCGATTAAAGCAACTAAAGCGAAAATTTCTAAGCAAGAAGGAAAGCTTAAAAAGCTTAAGAAGAAGCTTAAAAAAGCATAAGCGCCTATTTGGCACTCATTAGTGCAAATTTAGTATGAAAAGCGCTCTGAACGGAGCGCTTTTTTTGTTTCATG
>NZ_JBHNYX010000046.1:0-31990 GCF_054960505.1 Alteromonas sp. G4i13
ATATTTGATTCGTAGAATACTATTGCTGCGTGTGCGATAGAGTAAAAAAGAATAATAAACGCAAAGAATGGCTTTAAATAAAGGATTAACCTGATAGACGAGAACTCGCCTAAAAATTACTTAGCGCTGAAGCGGTGACTTGGCAGTGCGCTATGAATAAGGTATTGGCTTTTGGATTGTTTGGTGGTTTGAAGCGAAACATCAGTACCGCGTTTCACTGTGCTTAGCGCTAGCGGTTTATTTTGACGTTGCTTCTTTAACAGTTGCGAAGAAGGTACTTCCTTCATGCTTACAAGCGTAGATTGGGCTTCTTGCGCAATACTAACGTTAATCAACGAATAGGTTATACAAAGTAAAGTAGCTAAAAAAATGTTTTTACTTGGCTTTTTCATCACATTTTTCTCTTTTTGTTCAACTTAATCGCTAAATAAAATTATTGGGTTTTACTTGATAGGGGTTCGATTGCAGAGGCGGTTGCACTCGCCTCATTCATCGATTTTGTTTGTTCCTCTTCATTACACCTAAAGTAGAACGAAAGAGAAACATGATGAGTCATACAAAGGTATGTCAAAAAATACCTTTGCATGGATTTCGAAACTGCGAGACAAAAACTACCACGCTGTAACACCACCATCTACTGCTATGGTTTGCCCGTTCATGTAAGAGTTGCCAGGGGAAAGCATCAGCATCATGGTGTTAACGATTTCTTGCGGTTCGCCTAGACGTTTCATAGGACTTCCCATGCCTAGTTGCTCGCGCGCTTCAGGGGTGTTGTACCCGTCTACGTTCAAAATATTGGTAGGACTATAGAATGGACAAATTGCATTAACGCGAACATTCTTTCGGCCGTATTCCACCGCGGCGGTACGGGTTACCCCCGAAACCGCGTGTTTTGCTGCAGCATAAGCACCGCCTTTGGGGGCTCCACCTAGTCCCGCAAGTGAGCTTACATTTAAGACGTGCCCTTGCCTTTGTGCAAGCATAACGGGTATTTGGTACTTCATTCCAAACATAACGCCTTTTACATTCACAGCGAACTGCGAGTCCATGATTTCCTCTGTCATTTGATGAATTGGTGCAGGGTTATGCGCTATTCCTGCATTATTTACGGCTATATCCAGTTTGCCAAAGGTTTCAATGGCTGTTTCAACCAGCGCCTTATTTAGCGACTCGCTAGCAATATTACCCGCTAGCACCATGACATCAGTGAGGGCTTTTACATCCTTTTTCGTTTCCTCAAGGGCGGTTTCGTTTATGTCTGAAAGAACGAGTTTTGCTCCTCGGTTGGCAAGACCTAGCGATAACAAGCGGCCAAAACCACTGCCTGCGCCGGTAATTAATACAACTTGCCCTGAAAAGTCGAGTAGAGCATCCATGGTAATCTCCTATTAGTAACTGTTTAATGTTTTTTGAAACGTGGCTATTTCAGCTGCGTTTGGTTTATAAATTGAATGAGTAATTTGGCTAGCATTGCCCCTTGGTCTTCCTGGATAAAGTGACCACCGTTTTCTACAAGGGTATGAGCCATGCCGCTGCTACCAGGAACGAGCTTTTGAAATACCTTATCGCCACCTTTAGTGACAGGGTCGCTATCACCGAAAGCCGTAACAAAAGGTTTGTTATATTGCTTTAGCTTTTCCCATGCCTGTCTATTCGCCTGTGCCTCAGCATTGTCTGGGCTTGTAGGAACAAGAATAGGAAATATACGCGCACCTGCTTTAAAGCTTTCGTCTGGAAAAGGGGCGTCGTAAGCTGCAAGAGTCGCCTCATCTAGAACAGTGGTTGTGGCGTTTTGAATGATCGTAGATGTGGGAAATACGGCGACATCCTGTGAGAAACGGCGCCATTTGATGAAAGCATCGCTTGGCGGGTGGTCGCCAGTGGGCAATCCGGTATTAGACACCATTACACCCGAAAAACGCTCAGGCATATCGGCGACAAGTCGCAGGCCTAGTAAACCTCCCCAGTCTTGACAAAAGAGTGTAACGGGGCCCTTAGTAGCCTGTGAAAACCAGTCTTTTAGCCATATCACATGACGAGCGTAGGAGTAGTCCTCCTTTCTTACTGGTTTATCTGAGCGTCCAAAACCAATGAGATCCGGCGCGATGACATTGAATCCCGCATCAGCCAATATGGGCATCATCTTGCGGTACAAATAAGCCCACGTCGGTTCGCCGTGTATTAAAAGCACGGTATGTCCATCTTTCGGTCCACATTGATAATGGGCCATTGTTATTTCACTGCTTACTGTGTCTGTTACTTCAGTGAAACAGGGGGAGTAGGGAAAGTCAGTGATCGTGTCGAAGGCGCTTTCCGGTGTTTTAAGCACTTGCATAGCCAATCATCCTTTTGTAAATAAAATGTAATTACAAGTGTTGCCCGATTAACAAAAACACCGGTTTTATTTTCTGTCAAATAAACCTTAGGCAAGGTATGACAAGCTCTGCGCAGAGAAATGAATTCACAAAGGGGCTGGCGGTCAATATTAAATATTATGATAAATGTCTATAACACCAATAAACTTGGATGATTGACAACACTGCAATAACATCCAGTTAACGTGATAAACAGGACATGGTTATGACTGAGATGGAAAATAAAGCCGTAGAATATGCAGTACAACAGGGTGTTGCCACGCTGACAATGCAAAGTGCGCCCGTTAATGCGCTGTCACGCGTTATCAGAGTAGGGTTGATAGAAGGCATAAACAATGCACTAGATGACGACAGCGTAAGTGCCATTGTTATTACTTCTTCACTACCTATTTTTTCGGGTGGAGCTGACATCAGCGAATTCTCTGGTGGCGATTTGTCTCCCATGCTGCCTGAGGTACTAGACAAGATTGAAAATGCGTCTAAGCCGGTTGTTGCTGTTCTCCTTGGACCAGCATTCGGCGGTGGCTTAGAAGTGGCGTTAGCATGCCATCATCGCATCACCTTTGCCGACAATAAGGTGGGTCTTCCTGAGGTAAATCTAGGCATATTACCGGGCGCAGGCGGTACTCAGCGCCTTCCTCGTTTAGCCGACGCACAAACATCGTTAGAAATGATCGTAACAGGCAAGCCTACGTCGGTGGTCAAACTTCCAGGTGTCTTCGACAAAATTTCTGATAAGCCTGAGCATTTATTTGAAGATACAAAAGCGTATTTACAAGCATTAACGCCAGATAAAGCGATTAAACGCACCAGTGATATCACGCTGTCCATGTCTGACGAAACGCAGGCGGTGTTTGATGCAGTAACTGCACAAACTAAAAAAGCGACTCGTGGTTTCTTTGCTCCACTAAAATGTATCGAAGCGGTACGCGGCGCTTACACGCTCGCTTTTGAAGATGGCCTTAAAAATGAAGGCAAGCTTTTCATGGAGTGTATGAATACGCCACAGGCGCGTGCCCAGCAGCATTTCTTTTTTGCTGAACGCGCAGCAGGTCATGTGAGCGATTTCGACAAAAATACTCCTGAGCGCAACATTGATAAAGTTGCGATTATCGGCGCCGGAACAATGGGCGGTGGTATCGCTATGAACTTCGCCAATGCCGGCATTCCAGTCACAATGCTTGAGCTCAAAGAAGAAGCGCTAGAGAAGGGATTAGCGCTTATTAGAAAGAACTACGAAAACTCAGCGAAAAAAGGCAAGTTAACCCAAGAGCAGGTAGAGAGCCGCATGGCACTGCTTTCAGGTACTACGTCGTATGACGACTTAGCTGATGTTGATCTCGTCATCGAGGCCGTTTTCGAGAAGATGGAAGTAAAGAAAACCGTTTTCTCGACGCTAGATAAAGTGTGTAAGCCAGGCGCCATTTTGGCTTCAAATACGTCAACACTGGATATAGACGAAATAGCGACAGCCACATCCCGTCCTGAAGATGTGATTGGTCTTCACTTCTTCTCGCCAGCGAATGTGATGAGACTGCTAGAAGTGGTTAAAGCAGAGAAGACATCTGCTGAAGTCATTAAAACCTGCATGAAGATGGCTAAACGCATCAAGAAAGTAGCGGTGTTGGTAGGCGTTTGCTTCGGATTCGTGGGTAACCGCATGATTGAGCCTTACGGCCGTGAAGCTAACCGCTTACTGCTAGAAGGAGCAACACCTGAGCAAGTTGATCGTGTTTTAACCGAGTTTGGCATGCCAATGGGGCCGTTCACTATGGGTGATATGGCTGGATTAGATATTGGTTACTATGTACGACAGTCTCGACAAGAGCACATTGCACACGACCCCGCTTACGGTGCAGTGGCAGATCGCTTGGTAGAAAAGGGGCGGAACGGACTCAAAACCGGACGCGGAGCTTACAACTACGAACCTGGCAGTCGAGTTCCTGTCCCAGATCCAGAAGTACTAGAAATTGCCAAGCAAGAAGCAGAACGTTTAGGCGTGGTTCAGCGTTCAGACATTAGCGATGAGGAAATTCTAGTTCGCGTCATGTACTCATTGATTAACGAAGGTGCTGCCATCTTAGAAGAAGGCATTGCAGCTAAATCTAGCGATATCGATGTGATTTATGTTTACGGTTATGGCTTCCCTGTGTATCGCGGCGGCCCTATGCAATATGCCGACGAAGTAGGGCTAGGCACTATTTTAGATAAGCTGACTACCTATCGTGATCAATTGGGTGATTACGGAAAAATGTGGCTTGAACCAAGTGATTTGTTGGTGAAATTGGCCCAAAGCGGCGGCACGTTTAAAAGCTATAAAGCGAAGTAGACATAGCTCTTGTTAGCGAGAATTAATCGACGGTGAGAGCTAGCGATAGCTCTCGTTACCCGACATCCGAATTTGGTAAAGCTAGGTAACTTCGAGAAGAAGCACATAGGCCTAGATAAACTTTGGCTGAACTTTCAGCCCAACTGAAAGGAACATGAAAATGCGCGATGCAGTTATCGTAAGTACAGCACGTACGCCAATCGGGCGCGCTTATAAAGGTGCACTGAACAATTTACCAGCCCCTTCATTAGGTGGCCATGCTATTCAAAACGCAGTAGCACGCGCAGGGATCGACCCTGCCAGTGTCGACGACGTGGTAATGGGCGCAGCGCTAACCCAAGGCAGTGGCGGCATGAATATTGGCCGCTTGGCTGGCTTGGCTGGTGGTTTACCGGTCACCGTAGCGGGTATGACACTCGACCGCCAATGTAGTTCTGGCATGTATGCCATTGCTACCGCAGCGAATTCAATTCGTACAGGCGATACCAACATTATGGTTGCGGGAGGCTTAGATTCTATCTCTTTAGTGCAAAACAAGAATATGAATATGTTTCGTGCAGTAGACCCAGCACTGGTTGCTAAGCACAAAGATATTTATATGCCAATGCTTCAAACTGCGGAAGTGGTGGGTAAGCGCTACAACATTAGCCGTGACGTACAAGACGAATACGGTTACCAAAGCCAAATGCGCACAGCAGCGGCTCAAGAAGCGGGCAAGTTTGATGATGAGATTGTACCTATCACAGCAACGCAAGCCCTATTTAATAAAGAAACAGGTGAAACCTCTGAGCGTGAAGTGACCTTGTCGAAAGACGAAGGAAATCGCCCAGAAACAACACTAGAAGGGCTTAAAGCGCTTAACCCAGTGATAGAAGGTGGTTGTATTACCGCAGGTAACGCAAGCCAGCTTTCTGATGGAGCCAGCGCGACAGTGATTATGGATGAGCACTCAGCTGCAAAAGGCAATGCTCAACCTCTTGGTATTTATCGCGGTATTGCAGTGGCAGGCTGTGAGCCAGATGAAATGGGAATTGGCCCAGTGTTCGCCATTCCTAAGCTATTAAAGCAGCATGGATTAACCATGGACGATATCGGTCTATGGGAGCTTAATGAAGCGTTTGCAGTACAGGTACTGTATTGCCGCGATAAGTTAGGCATTCCAGACGAATTATTAAACGTAAACGGCGGTGCCATTTCTATTGGTCACCCATACGGCATGAGCGGTGCTCGCATGGTGGGTCATGCACTCATCGAAGGTAAACGACGCGGTGCGAAATATGTTGTTTGCACCATGTGTATCGGTGGCGGCATGGGCGCTGCTGGTCTATTTGAAGTAATATAGGTATTGGGTATGGAAGGTTATAAAGCTCCACAACGTGACGCCATGTTTGTAACACATGAGCTACTAAATTATCAAAATCACTATCAAAAGCTAGGTTTCGACGAAGCATCTGAAGATCTGGTGTCGGCGATTTTCGCTGAAGCTGCAAAGTTTTCAGAGAACGTACTGGCACCCATCAATGCATCAGGCGATGAAGAAGGGTGTAAGTGGGTTGATGGTGAAGTAACAACGCCTAAAGGTTTTAAAGAAGCTTATCAAACATATGTTGAGGGCGGATGGCCAGGAATGTCTCACCCTGAAGAATTTGGCGGTCAGGCATTACCATATTCGTTGTCATCTATCATTGCTGAGTGGTTTTCAGGCGCAAACCATTCTTGGGCGATGTACCCAGGGCTAAGCCAAGGCTGTATGGCAACAATAAAAGCCCATGGCTCTGAATTGCTACAAAAAATGTTCCTTGAAAAGCTAATTAGCGGTGAGTGGACAGGTACGATGTGTTTAACCGAAGCACACTGCGGTTCAGACCTTGGCATGTTGAAATGTCGCGCGGAACCACAAGAAGATGGTACCTACAGCTTAACAGGAACGAAGATTTTTATTTCCGCAGGTGAACACGACTTGTCTGAAAATATCATACACATTGTGTTAGCTCGATTGCCAGATGCGCCAGAGGGTACCAAAGGTATTTCACTATTTGTTGTGCCTAAGTTTAACGTGTCTGAAGATGGCGAAAAGCAAGATAGAAACGCAGTAGGCTGCGGAAGCATTGAACATAAAATGGGGATCAAAGCCAGCGCAACCTGTGTGATCAACTTTGATGGCGCAAAAGGTTATTTGATTGGGCCACCAAACCGCGGCCTAAACTGCATGTTTACGTTCATGAATACCGCACGTATTGGCACTGGTCTTGAAGGCTTGGCATCATCTGAAGCAGCATTCCAAGGCGCGCTTCGCTATGCAAAAGACCGCATTCAGTTCCGTTCATTAACAGGGCGTAAAAATCCTGATGGCCCAGCTGATCCTATTATTGTGCACCCTGATGTACGTCGTATGCTGTTAACGCAGAAAGCGTTCGCGGAAGGCAACCGAGCGCTTGCCGCTTACTGTATGCAGTTAGTTGACGTTACTTTGTATGGTAGCGACGAGGCTGAGAAGCAACTTGCGGATGCAAAACTTGCATTCTTAACGCCTATCGTAAAAGCCTTTTTAACTGAAACCGCGCAAGAAGCCACGAGTTACGGTATGCAGGTTTATGGCGGCCACGGCTTTATCAAAGAATGGGGCATGGAGCAGCTAGCTCGTGATACTCGTATCTGCACCATGTATGAAGGTACTACAGGTATTCAAGCCGTTGACCTATTAGGGCGTAAAGTAATGGGCTCTAATGGCGAATTGCTTAATGTATTTGTTCAAGAAGTGCGCGACTACTGTAATTCATTGCGTGACAACGCTCAGTTTAGTGCTTGGACTAACGCGCTAAACTCTCACCTTGACGAGTGGCAGCAGATTACTATGGACATCGGTAAGGCAGCAGCATCGAACCCAGATGAAATTGGTGCAGCGTCTGTCGATTACTTAATGTATTCAGGTTACGTTACCGTTGCTTACTTCTGGCTAAAAATGGCAGTGAAAGCACAAGAACAGCTTGATGCAGGTAGCACCGAAACCGAGTTTTATAAGAGTAAAATCTTAACAACGGGCTTCTACTTTGACCGTTTGTTAACCCGTACTCGCTCACTGGTTTCGGCAATGCAATCAGGCGCAGACAACTTGATGTCTATGCCAGAGAGTATGTTCGCTATCGAGTAACGACATAAAAGTAATACACGTGCGCTACTAAAAGACGTACGAAAGGCCGAGAAAATAATGTAGCCGAGAAAATGATTTAACCTAGTCATCATTGGATACGTTATTTTGCTCGGCCTTTTTGTTTCTTAAAAACAACATAGAGGAAGTGAGCACAGTGGTTGTTTCAAAGTACGTGAATGTTGAGGGAGCCAGCCTTCATTATTTATCCCGAGAAGAAGAGAGCGCAGAGAACCCTCTGCTTATTATGTTTCATGGCTTTCCAGAAAATGCGCACACATGGGAAGCGTTAATGGCGATACTCCCCACATCACTTGACATCATTGCCCCAGATTTGCCCGGTTATCATTTATCGAGTCCACTACCCAATGAAACGGACTACCAAGTTCCATCATTGATAAGTCGAATGGCCGCCTTCATCGAGAAAGTTCAAAAAGGCCGAAAGGTTATCTTGTTGGGACACGATTGGGGTGGGGCAATAGCGTGGCCCCTAGCAGCCTTTCACCAAACATTAATTAGCAAACTTATTATTGTTAATGCCGCTCATCCTTCTTGTTTTACACGGGCAATAAAGACCTCTTCTACGCAAAGAGCAAAAAGCCAGTATATCTCTGCGCTTATTGATAAGGGGGCAGAGCGGACCCTTACAAATACAAGCTTTACGTTATTGAAAAATATGTTAGGCAACGGCTTTTTTGAGAAAGAAACCAGCTATTCAAGGACTCTACTTAACGACTGGGGTAAACCTGAAACCCTCAGCGCGATGCTCAATTACTATCGGCAAATGCCTCAACAAGTGCCACAAAAGAATGTATCTGAGAAAGTGTTGGATGATATTCGTATACCCGAAATATTCATTCACTGCCCAACCCTGTTATTGTGGGGGGAGCAGGATGATGCGTTTGATTTAAGTGTACTAGATAAAATCGAACACTATGTTCCATTGATAGTTAAGCGGTTTAATCCGCACGCGTCGCACTGGTTACACAGGGAAAAGCCTGAATGGGTACAAAAAGAAGTGATAAATTTTATAAGGGGCTAGAAAGGGGTGAGGCCCCTAAAAGGGGCCTCGAGTGCGGCGTCCTGCCGCTACCATGTTGAATCGTTACATCACATGGTGTGATTAATTAGTTATATTAGATTCTGCCGTTAAGCTCTGTTGAAATAGGAGAGCTTTGAAGACCTTGTTCAGCAATCCACGCTTGAAGTGTCTTACCGTCTGACTCAGGCTCTGCTAAGTCTTTGCTTGGCATTTTCTTAACCAGTAGAGTACCTACTTCAACCGCATTGCTAGTAAGAGCAGTGCGAATTAGGCTTTGGCCGTTACAAGAAATGCCAGAGTAGTAATCGCGAAGCTTAAGTTTGTAGTCTGATTGAACGCTACGCATTTTCTTACGTAGTTCGCCCTTGTCATCTGCTTGAACAATTGTGCAAATGTTTGCAAGTGCTTCGTTGATGTCATTAGCCTGAGCTGCGTTAGAAAAAGCTAAAGTTGATGCTGCAATTACTAGAGAAGTTTTAACGATTTTCAACATGGTTAAATTCCTTCGGTTGTTGTTATTAAGATTGTGTTCGTTCGTTGAGATGCATTAAACCCGAATCTAACTATTTGAAAAACATGTTGTAAAATAACATGGTATGTCAAACCATACCTAAAGCGTGAGCTTGTGATACGAGCTCACGCATACCGTAGCTTGATTACCTAAGTCACTGGGTTGAAGAACGTGAAAATTTAAAGAGACAGAAAGTAAAAAGGCCCCGTAGCGGGGCCTTTCATTGCAGCTGACGCTGCAACCATGTTGAATCGACTCACATGGCTATGTGAATTAGTGCTTAGATTCTATCGTTAAGCTCAGCAGAAATTGGCGAGCTTTGTAAGCCTTGCTCTGCTATCCACGCTTGAAGTGTTTTGCCGTCTGATTCGGGCTCAGAAAGGTCTTTGCTTGGCATTTTCTTAACAAGCAGTGTACCTACCTCAACTGCGTTGTTCGTTAAGGCCGTGCGGATAAGGCTTTGACCACCGCATGAAACACCTGAGTAATAATCACGTAACTTTAATTTGAAGTCAGACTGTACGCGACGCATCTTCTTACGCAATTCGCCTTTGTCGTCAGCCTGAACAATAGTACAGATGTTTGCTAGTGCCTCGTTTACGTCATTTGCTTGTGCTGCGTTTGAAAAAGCTAATGTTGATGCTGCGATGACTAGAGAAGTTTTAACGATTTTCAACATGGTTAAATTTCCTTCGTTATATTTGTTTAATTAATCGGTTTGTCTGTTCGGGATTAATTAAAAAACAATCAGGTCGAATGAAAAACATTCATTCAAATAACAAGGTATATCGAATAATACGTTAGACTAAAGATGTAAGAGGTATGAAATGCGCTGTAGCCTTTAGTATTAAAGGGCGCAGGCAAACTAAGTTGAATTGCAATCGAAGGTCAATAAATAGCCAAATAAAGTGCAAAAAAACAACGTTAATGCTGTTTTTTTGCTTTTTGTTGAAGTTAATGCGTATTAAAAATGTACGCAATAGGCATTGTATTAATAAGAAAAGAACGAAATTAAGAAGTAAGCAGTGCTGAGGCAGTACGTTCTGTCGTGATGAGCCCATTGAGCAATTTCGATCGCAGAGCGCCTCTTATAGCGTGCAGTTTGTTGTCGCCCGCTGCAACACCCACTACAGGCTTTTCTGGCGTTGCTTTCAACTTAAAGCTCGTTACTCTCTCGTTAATATCGCAACTAATCAGCGCACCTTCTTCATTAAAGATCCTGCTTATGATTTCGCCACTTGCACCAGATTCAGCGAGGGTTGCTAATTGATCATCGTCGATAAATCCGTCTTTATACAATGGAGACACACTGCCTAAGTTACCAATGCCTACGAAGCTAATATCCGCTTGTTCGGCAAGCGTGTGAATTCTAGATATGTGTTGTTGCTGTTGCCAAATTTCCCGTTCTAGTTTACTAGATGCTATTACAGGGATAGGCATAGGATAATGCTGTGCTTTAACTCTGTCGGCTACGTGAACAGCCACGTCATAACGCGTCGCCTCTCCGTTATCAGCAATATTACCAACAAGGGAAACAATTTTATGCTGAGGGCAGTGAAGTATTGACAATTCATCAGCACAGGCACGCAGTACACGGCCAGTGCCAAACGCGATGGTTTGTGGAGCGTCGAATTTTAAAGCTCTTTCTATTGCTGCTGCACCCGCTTGACCAAGGCCAAGCGTTGAATTGGGATCGTCATCAACACTGGGCACGACTTCACAGAAAGTTAATCCGAATTTTTTCTTTATGCCTTGCGCTAATTCCATACATCTAGCAATCGGGTGTTCTAAGCGCACTTTCACAAGACCTTCCGACATGGATAACGCCACTAAGCGTTGTGCGCTTTGGCGTGATGTTTTGAGCGTTTTAGCTATCTCATCTTGCGTCTTACCACCAACATAGTACATCCATCCTGCTCTGGCGGCCTCGTCGAGTTTATTGAGTTCGTTTTGTGCTTTCTTACTCATTTAATTTTTCTCATGTCAAAAATGTCAGGGATTCGAGAGTAAAACTCGTCCCATGAATTAATGGTGTTGTCCGATGTCACAATACAATTCTGTAGATGTGCGCCACCTGTATAGTGGAAGTAGCGCATGTCCGCGGCTTTAGCGGCGGCAATCCCAGGCTGAGAGTCTTCAATAACTAGGCAGTTTGTAGGAGCAACGTTGAGAGCATTTGCCGCATATAAAAATAAATCTGGTGCTGGCTTGCCTTTATTAACGAGTGCTCGCGTGAAAATGCGGTCTTCAAAATAGGAAATAAGCCCTGTACTGGTTAACGCCTTTGTTGTTCTTTCAGGTGAACTGCTTGTGGCGACACAAAATGGAATACCTAATGAGTTAAGTGCAGAAAGTACAGAGGTGATACCGGTAGTCTTTTGTAAATGGCACTCGAAGCTGTCGAACAGTAATCCATGGAATTTGTTTTTCATGGACGTGGTAAGTGTGAGCGCAAAGTCATCTTTTAACTTACCCTGAACGTGCTCCATGCTCTTGCCAAGAAAATGCTCTATAAAATATTGTTTCGATAATGCAATATCGAAACTAGACAGAAGTGCTTGCCACGCCTGCATCGATAGCACTTCACTGTCAATCAGTACGCCATCACAATCAAAAATCACCAGTTCCACGTTGTGTGCCTGCAAGAGTCACCTTCCTTTAACTATTAACATTTAACCAACGTCCCCTTGCCAATTCCGTATTCGTACACCAAAGGTCAACAGGCCCCAATTATATGAACATTTGCCTAAGTGTAAGGTAATTGATGGCTTTTGTTCTACCTTAACAGGCAGTTCTTGAGTCCTATGACTAAATACGCGGCTTTCGGCCTCAAATTTCGACTCTAAAATTTCTTCATAGTATCAATTAGATAGATTGTATCGCGTTTATTTTGATTGGTTAATTGTGCATTTTTATTGTGTTAATTAAATAAACAAGCCTCCGTTTATTTTGTTAATGGCTGTTTACAAAGTAGAGGGTATATGCAAATATTTACAAAAATTGAGATATATCCCAATGCTTGGGCAAATGCTCTTGATGTATTTTGAAACCAGTGGGAAATACACCTACAACACGAGATTTGAAGATGAAGTCGACGTCTAGTGATATTGATATTTCACAAGTTAGTGACGAGCAACTCCCCGTCGCTAAACATAAGTTAAAAGGGTGGAAACATTTCATGGGCTTATATGCCGGTGAACATGTGGCGGCAACTGAATTCGTATTTGGTGCAACCTTTGTTGCGCTAGGCGCCACCATGACCGACATTCTGTTGGGTTTATTAATTGGTAATCTACTTGCTGTTCTCAGCTGGACACTTATCACCACGCCTATCGCTGTAGATACCCGTTTGAGCTTGTACTCGTATCTTCAGAAAATAGCTGGCGACTCTATGACCAAGCTCTATAACTGGGCGAATGTCATCATATTTACAGTGATATCGGCCGCTATGATTACGGTGTCGGCAACCGCCGTGCGCTTTGCATTAAATATTCCGGCGCAGTTAAATTGGTATCCGACTAATTTAGCTTTTGTTGCCGTCGTGCTTGCAGTCGGTGTGATAGTTGTCTTTGTCGCTATGTATGGCTTTAACGCCGTTTCCAATTTTTCTCGTATTTGTGCGCCTTGGTTGTTCACCATGTTCATTTGCGGTCCACTTATTCTAATGCCTGCACTCGCTGAATCTGTAATTGGGCAAACGTTTCTTACATCATGGAGTGACTTTATTCATATCGGTAGTACATCGGTGTGGACGGGCTTCACCCAAAGTGGTGAGCCTGGTATTGGCTTATTAGAAGTGATTGGCTTTTCGTGGGCAGCGAACACGATAACGCATTTCGGCCTTATTGATATGGCGTTACTGCGTTTTGCCAAGCGTAAACGTTACGGTTTATGTACGTCGGCGGGTATGTTATTTGGTCATTATATAGCATGGATTTCAGCCGGTATTATGGGCGCAGGAACAGCGGTTATTGTTCAAAAGTCCATTGGTGAATTAGACCCGGGCGATGTGGCTTTCCATGCATTAGGTCTTTCTGGACTCGTTATTGTTATCGTTGCAGGCTGGACTACAGCAAACGCGAATCTCTATCGCGCTGGACTTGCCGCGCAAGCTATTGTTAAAGATAAATCACGTACTACAACGACCGCGGTCGTCGGTATGGTCACCGTTGCAATTGCGTGTTTTCCGTTCGTGTTTACTAAATTACTGCCACTGTTAACGTATGCTGGATTACTTGTTGTTCCTGTAGGAGCAATTGTGTTCGCAGAGCACATGATTTTTCCGCGTATTGGGTTCACACGTTATTGGGCACATTATCAAAGCCTTACTCACAGCACGCCAGCGGTAGCGAGTTGGGGTTTGGGGCTTGTGTTTGGCTTTGGTTTAAATGTCTTAGACGTCATGTCTTTCTACTATCTATTCATACCCACGTGGTTCTTCACCATAGCTGTCTATACAGCACTGGCTGCAAAGTATGGTGCAAAACAAGCTTATCCTGAGCAAGAAGCACAAGTAGATGCTTTCAATGCACGTGTTGAAGCTCATCAGCAGCAAGAAGCGGCGTTAGAAAACGAACACGTTGAAGACGTTACTGCCGTATCTAAATTACTGCGTCTTACTTCGCTAGCGAGTTTGTTGGTGTCCATAGCATTGGCAATCAAAACTTTTTCTCTTAGTGACACGGTTGCCGCTTACGAATTGAACCGAGACCTATTCTTTAATGTTGGGTTCGCGTGCACCGTTATCTATTTCGTTACTGCGTATTGGGCGATGCGTCGCCACAAAGCGTTACAAAGCTAATAAGGTTCTTATGCAATCTCAAACGTCTATTTTATTGAACAGAGCGAACTTATCGTCGTTGCCAAATGACATAAGGCGTCCAGCTTATGATGTGGAGAACGTTCAAACGGGTATTGTTCACATTGGTGTGGGTGGTTTTCATCGGGCACATGAAGCCATGTATGTAGACAGATTAATGGCAAAAACCGGCGATCTATCGTGGGGCATTTGTGGTGTGGGTCTTCGCGAGAACGACCGTGCGATGAAAAAAGTGTTCGACGAACAAGATAACTTATATACCTTGGTTGAAAAGCACAATGACGGTTCCCGCAGTGCATCAGTTATCGGTGCAATGACGGGGTTTTTGATGGCGCCGGACGATCCTCAAGCAGTCATTGATAAAATGGCTGAGCCCGAAGTACGCATCGTATCGTTAACCATTACCGAAGGTGGCTATAATTTTGATGCTTCCTCAGGGGAATTTATTACCACTAACCCTGATGTCATTCACGATATCGAAAACCCCAAAACGCCTAAACTGGTTTTCGGCTATTTAGTTGCAGCGCTTAAAAAACGGAAAGAAAACAACGTTAGGCCTTTTACCGTTATGTCATGTGACAATATTCAGCACAATGGCCATGTGTTAAAGAAAATGCTGCTTGCGTATATTGAACTGTTTGACCAAGCGTTTGCTACTTGGGTTAACGAAAACGTGAGTTTCCCTAATTCAATGGTAGACAGAATAACGCCTGCAACCACAAATGAAGATATCGCAACGTTAAGGGCTCAGGGCGTAGAAGATGCTTGGCCTGTAGTGTGTGAGCCTTTTGACCAGTGGGTTATTGAAGATGACTTTTGCAATACCAAGCCGTGTTTAGATTTAGTCGGCGCGCAGTTTGTAAGCGATGTGGCACCGTACGAAAAGCTTAAGCTTCGTATGCTCAATGCGGGCCATTCAGTACTTGGCTTGGTTGGTTCTGTAGCAGGGCTTGAAACTATCCATGAAAGTGTTGAAGCGAAACAGTTAAAGCGTCTTCTATCAATCTTTATGGAACAAGAGGTTATGCCAACACTCGACCAAGTAGAGGGGATTGACGTGTATGAATACAGAGATACGCTGCTATCTCGTTTCTCCAACCCTTTCATTAAAGATACGCTAGCGCGAATTTGCCTTGAAAGTTCGGCTAAGCTTCCGGTGTTTTTATTGCCCACCGTGCGAGATAATTTGGCGGCCAACAGAGACACCGATATAAGTGCTTTAGTTATTGCTTGCTGGGCCTTCTATTCAGACAGGCATGCCTCTCAAGACGGTAAGTCACTTGAAATCAACGATGTGTTAGCTGATAAGTTACACAACGCGGCTAGTAATAACCAAATAGACAGCCTTAGTTTTTTAATGCTAGAAGAAGTATTTGGTAAGCTGGTTGATGAAGCGAGTTTTACCGCTAGTTTCCAGGGCTTTGTAGAGCGCTTGTATCAACAAGAGCCGGTGTTGCTGATTAGCGAAAAGGTAGCAAACAATAAACTCGAGCTTGCCAGAGCTTGTTAGATTGTATGGGGA
The DNA here is from genome assembly GCF_054960505.1 of Alteromonas sp. G4i13. Taxonomy (NCBI): domain Bacteria; kingdom Pseudomonadati; phylum Pseudomonadota; class Gammaproteobacteria; order Alteromonadales; family Alteromonadaceae; genus Alteromonas; species Alteromonas sp. G4i13. The sequence continues at coordinate 15,747 of NZ_JBHNYX010000046.1, forward strand.
ATCTGTATTAGTACGAAGGAGAGTAGGGAATACTCTCCTTTTTTATGCATTGAATTTTATCAACTGATACAAAAGAAAAAAGCGACCCGAGGGTCGCTTTCTAAAGTGCAGATTTCTCTGCAACCATGTTGAACTGGTTCACATGGTGTGAAACTGTTTTATAGGCGGTCGTTGATAACCGCAGCAATTGGGTTATCTTGCAGACCGTTTTCTGCAACCCAAGCTTGAAGTGTTTTTCCATCAGCTTCAGGTGCTTCTAAATCACTTTTTGGCATTTTCTTAACAAGTAACTCGCCAGCTTCTAAAGCATTGTTTAGCAGTGCTGTACGAATTAGGCTGTTACCGCCACAGCTAATTGCTGAGTAGTAGTCTTTAAGTTTCATACGGTAGTCTGATTCGACTGAACGCATTTTCTTACGTAGTTCGCCTTTATCGTCCGCTTGAACGATAGTGCAAATATTCGCTAGTGCTTCGTTAACATCAGCCTGTGCTACGCCCGACACACCTAATGTCGCTGCGATAACAAGAGAAGTTTTAACAATTTTCAACATGGTTAATTCCTCAAGTACTTCTATAGATTGTTTGTTTGTTCGGGAGGATTAAACGACAAAAATGAAATCTTGAAAACGTTCTAAGCGATACTTAGGTATGTGGTTTCATAAGTATAGTAAGGTAATTGAATTAAGCCTCTGTCGTTCGCATCGAGGCTTGAACCACTCTTTTACAAAAACAATTCTTTAGTGCCTTTTTGTGGTGCAGGGCTGACAATAATCACTTGAAAGTGATATGTTATAGTGTAACACTTGAGGTGCGTGATTAATCGCTTTGGGTTGTGAACGCCATGCCATTTAATGTCACAGGAAATCGTCATTTTGACGCTAGGGTTATATGAATCGACGGTTTGTAAATTTACTTGCGGTAGCAAAGGATAAATGCGACTCGGACGGTTTGCGCTTAACAGAAAAACGCAAAAGAGTATTGAACTTATTAATAGATGCCCAAGCTCCGCTTTCCGCTTACGAGATAAAGGATATGTTCACTACGAGGTATTCTGAAGATGTAAAGCCTATGACGATATATCGCGCACTAGAGTTTCTCACTGAGACTGATTTAGTACACAAACTGAATTTGAACAACAAGTTTGTCGCGTGTTCTCAAGCAAAATGTTGCGAGCATCACGGGTACTCACAGTTTTTAATTTGTGTTCAATGTGGCTCTGTTGAAGAAGTTGCGATAGACCCAACCATATCTGAAAATCTTGTTAAGCAAGCTAAAAATCTAGGGTGCGATATTGTAACGCCACACCTTGAAGTGGCGTGTATCTGCAAGCACTGCAAGTAATGCAGCGCTACTTTTTTAATCTACTCATATCTTTAGTGTCATGAAACTAATTATAAATAATGCCTCTACCTCGTCACGGTTATTAGGCAAAAATGAAGATGAAATAACGTCTGTTTCACTATTAATTGATGGCGGAAAAATAGCTGCTCTTTCGGAAACCCCCATCACTATAAAGTCGGTAAAGACCATAGATGCGAAAGGCTTGTTTTTATCGCCTGGCCTTCTTGATCCCCAAGTACATTTCAGGGAACCGGGGATGGAATACAAAGAAGACATAGAATCGGGTAGTAAAGCCGCAGTTAAAGGTGGGTTTACAGCAGTAGTTTCAATGCCTAATACAACGCCTACAGCTGATAATGCAGATACTGTACGTTTCATGGTAGAAACAGCAGCTAAAAAAGGCTTGTGTAAAGTCTACCCAACGGGCGCGCTTTCAAAGGGATTAGAAGGAAAGTCCATGACTGACTTCAGCGCCTTAACAAGCGCTGGTGCAGTGGCAATTACCGATGACGGTAAAGGCGTTCAAAACAATGCGTTATTTAAGCAAGCTCTCGTTAGTGCTAAGCACCTAGGGGTTCCAGTTCTCGATCACAGTGAAGACGAGACTTTATCAAATGGGGGAGCAATACATGAAGGCGAAATTTCAAAAAAATTCAATGTGAAGGGTATAAAGTCAGCCTCTGAATCTGTGCACGTCGAACGTGGTTGTGACTATAGTTTGGAAACCGGTGGTCATTATCACGTATTGCATGTTTCCACATCGGCTTCTATTGAAGCGGTAAAGCAAGCAAAAGAACGTGGCGCCAACGTTACTGTAGAAGTTTCTCCTCATCACTTGTTGTTATGTGACGAAGATATCGCCATAAAATCTGATGGGACTTTAGATGCGAATTGGAAAATGAATCCACCACTTCGTTCTAGAGAAGATATGCTGGCGTGTCAAAATGCCCTTGTTGAGGGTGTAATAGACGCTATAGCAACGGATCATGCACCTCACTCGCCTGAGGAAAAAAAGCAACCTATTGAACAGGCACCGTTTGGGATTATTGGTCTTGAAACTGCGTTTCCTCTGATCTTCACCCATTTCGTAAAAACCAAAAAGCTAACGCTTGGTCGTGCCATCGATTTAATGAGTAAAAATGCAGGTGACATTTTCGGCATACGATGTGGAAGAATTGAACAAGACGAAGTGGCAGATCTTGTGCTGTTCGACTTAAATAACGCGTTTACGGTAACGCCATCCTTTTTCGCCTCTAAGTTTCAGAACTCGCCATTTATAGGAGAAACGCTGTATGGAGAAACGCATACAACCATAGTTGCGGGCAACATTGTGTATTCACGAGGTAGTATTTAGACAAATACAGCACCTCTAATTTCAATAACACTGCGGCGGCGCTTCTCTCTTTGGTGCCGCGTGATAGCCTCGCGCTGTTACTGCGTCAAATGTTATAAAAAGACTGCCTTGATGCTAAAAATTATTGCACTAGTAAACCGAAAGACACTTTGTGAGCTCTTCATCCCAAATAGGGTTAAGTTCAATAGCGATAATTTCAATTTTAGTTTCACTACACTCACTTAATTCGGCTTCGGTAACCTCGTTGTCAACAACGTTATAGCTAAAGACACCGTCACTTGTTATGACAACTGCTTTAAGCCTTTCAACGTTAAGGTTGTGCATCCATTTTAGTAGTGCAATGCGGTCAAACTCCCTGGAAGGTGAGAAACGCCACCCGACAGCTTTAAAACCTTCGCCTTTATTCTCTACTCTCAATACACCTGAGTCAGGAAAAGGCTGTTCATTTATTGAGGGCGTAGTGGTAGTTTTGTGGTCGTGCAATTTTTGTGCTTTGATATGAGTAAGTGCACTTGAGCTTCCCTTTAATACGCTAATTGGGAACTCTCCCTTTTCGCACAGTAAGACGGGCGTGTTTGGCTTGGTACGTTGGACGACATAGGTCTCCAATGCTTCGGTATCTGAATGAGTGTAAAGGTCTTGTTTGTTCCCCACAATAACGTCAGCAATGGCGATTTGCTGATTGAAGGTATCATGAGAGGTATAGCGAGGATCAGCGAGCTTTCTTGCGTCAACCAAAGTTACCGTTTTTTGTATGTCGAGAACGTCTTGATAATGCTCGGCAGCTAGTGTTTGTAGTACTTCTATAGGATGCCCCAAACCAGTCGGCTCAATAAGCAAACGGTTTGGTTTAGATTCGGCCAACAGCTGATTAAGAGCAATCTGCATTGGCAGCCCCGCGGCACAGCACATACACCCACCCGGCACTTCTCTAATAAATACTCGCTTTTCATTGCTAGCATTATTGTTAGGTGCTTTATTTCGCGAGCCGTTTACCAATGAGCCATCGATACCAATCTCACCAAACTCATTGATTAGTATTGCCCAGCGTTCATTTGCAGGTTTTTGTTTTAATAAATGTAATAGCGAGGATGTTTTACCCACACCCAAAAAGCCAGTAATGATGTTAGTAGGTACAGCTTTTATCATTGTGAATGTCTTCGTTGAAAGTCATATGAAAATATCAAAACTCTCACACAAGGCTATCATAGCAGGGAGTACATCCCTATGAATTAATCATGATGTGTTATATTATAACATTTAGGCAGGGTGTTCACCGCGATATACGCTTAAGGTAAGAAAATTTCGCAGTAACAAAATCTCCCTCATTTTTAACATAGGAAAATCAACAAGTGACTCTTCCCGCGTTGACGGTCGAATCCAATCTAGCCGCACAATATAAAGCATTTGTAGAGCGCCTAAAGATGAGTGACTTCACCGGTGATATCGAAACGGCCTATAGTGCTCGCATCGCGCATGCTACTGACAACTCAGTCTATTACAAAGTCCCGCAGGCCATTATCTACCCAAAATCTACTGAAGATTGTCAGTGTATAGGTAAATTAGGCAGCCACTTCCCAGATGTCGCATTCTCTGCCCGTGGTGGTGGCACTGGTACTAATGGGCAGAGTTTAACCGATGGTATCGTTGTCGATATCCGTCGTTATCTAAATGAGATCATTGAACTGAACCTGGAAGAAGGGTGGGTTAGGGTTCAAGCGGGTATAGTCAAAGATTCACTCAACGACGCATTGCGCCCGCACGGCCTGTTCTTTTCCCCTGATCTATCAACCAGCAATCGCGCTACGCTTGGCGGTATGATAAGCACTGATGCGTCGGGGCAGGGGTCATTAGTGTATGGTAAAACCAGCGACCACGTCATCGGACTAAAAGCAGTGCTTGCGAATGGCGAGATAATTGAAACCGCAAAAATTTCGCGGGATGAAGCTTTACTTAAAGCAAGTGGCTGTACGTCAGAAGCCGCAATTTATCAACAAGCAATGCGTACCTGTATTCAACATCGAGAGGGCATTTTAAAAACATTTCCCCGCTTAAACCGCTTTTTGACGGGGTACGATTTAGAACACGTAGTTGACGGTGATAACATTGACATTGGTAGGCTAATCACAGGTGCAGAGGGCTCACTTGCGTTTGTTACGGAAGCGACGTTAACACTTGATAAAATAGCGCCACTGAAAGCGCTTGTTAACATATCCTACCGTTCATTTGACGCGGCGCTTCGACATGCGCCAGTGTTGGTAAAAGCCAAAGCAACCAGTGTTGAAACCATCGATAGCACGGTACTTAACTTTGCGAAAACCGACATTGTGTGGCATTCCATTCATCATTTAATAGCAGATGTTCCAGATAACGAGTTGTTGGGTTTAAATCTTGTAGAGTTCAACGCCGATTCTGCAGAAGAAATGAAAGTTCATATTGAACAGTTAGAAGTGGCAATTACACAAGAGATAGGACGAGATGGCAGCAGCATAACAGGCTATAGCGTCACCTATGACAAGCCCGATATTCAGCGCATCTATGCCATGCGGAAAAAAGCCGTTGGGCTGCTTGGTAAGGTAAAGGGCAATCAAAAGCCCATTGCATTTGCCGAAGATACCGCTGTCCCGCCGGAAAACTTGGCCGACTTCATTGGTGAGTTTCGAGCATTATTAGACAGCCATAATTTAAAATATGGCATGTTCGGTCACGTTGATGCTGGTGTTTTGCACGTGAGGCCGGCACTAGATTTATCAGAACCACAGCAAGAAGCACTGATGCATACGCTTTCTGATGAGGTAGTGGCACTTGTTGCTAAGTACGGTGGATTGATGTGGGGAGAGCATGGCAAGGGATTTCGAAGTGAATACGGCCCCGCATTTTTTGGCGAAACACTGTTCAATGAAATGCGCAAGATCAAAGCCGTATTTGACCCCCATAACCAGATGAACCCCGGCAAAATCTGCACACCGATAGAGAGTGATGATAAATTAGTCTCGGTGAAAGATATTAAAAGAGCCGGGATTGAGCGGGTTATTCCCGTCAGCATAAAACAAGATGTGTTTCCTGCTTTTGAATGTAACGGCAATGGACTGTGTTTCAACTACGAGCCTACATCACCTATGTGCCCGTCTAGCAAGGTTACCCACGATAGGCGGCACACACCGAAAGGGCGCGCAAGCATGCTAAGAGAGTGGACGCGGCTATTATCGCTTAGTACTGGATTTGACACTACGTTAAAAAATGAAGGGTTGTCGTATAAGCAGTTCAAAAGTAACTTTCTATCTCGGTTTAAGAACTCCATTTTAAGTAACAAGCCAGACTTTTCACACGAAGTCAAAGAGGTCATGGATGGGTGTTTGGCGTGCAAATCATGTACACATCAATGCCCGGTGAATATTGATGTGCCGCACTTCAGGTCAATATTTTTGTCTATTTACTATCGACGGTATTTGCGACCTTTAAAAGATATGCTGGTTGCTAATATAGAAACGATTGCTCCATTGAGCGCGCGTGCGCCTAAACTTCATAATGCCCTAATAGAGCTAAAATGGGTGAAGCGCTTCTTGGAGAAGCAAGTAGGGTATAAAGATGCTCCTCAGCTTTCTTATCCCACGTTAACTAGCCGAGTAAAAGCACAAACAGTGCCGTTTGATTTACAACGCCTTTCCCAAATGAATACAGAAGAGCGAAAAAATTATATCGCTGTCGTTCAAGATCCCTTTACCAGTTATTACGATGCGGCTAGCGTCGAGAAGCTGATAAGTGTGATCTATAAGCTTGGCTTTAAACCCATGGTAGTGCCGTATACGCCCAATGGAAAACCTGCTCACGTAAAAGGCTTTCTGGATAAGTTCGAAAAACAAGCGATAAAGACCGCTAACTTACTCAATCAACTCCATGCACTAGACATAACTATGGTAGGCACTGATGCGTCGCTAGTGTTGTGTTACAGAGATGAATACAAGAAGTATTTGCGTGATAAAAGAGGTAACTTCTTTGTGCATACTATCGATGAATGGCTGGATTGGGTTTTAACTGAAAAGCACATAGTAAAGGCGATGATTAAAAAGCGATTCAGTTTGCTTGCACACTGTAGTGAAAAAACGGCTATGCCGGCGCTGACAACCCGCTGGCAAAGCATTTTTGAGAAACTTGGTGCTAATTTAACAGTACAGCCCTCAGGATGTTGCGGTATGGCTGGAACCTATGGTCACGAAGCTTCACATTATAAAAATTCAAAAGCGCTTTACGAATTAAGTTGGTCAGGTGTGTTCAAGCAATGTAGCACACAGCATGAAGTGCTTGTAAGCGGCTTTTCATGTCGAAGCCAAGTTGCAAGGTTTGAAGGTAAAAAGCCACGTCACCCTATCGCGGTGGTAAATGAATTAATCCAATAACAAAAAAGGACAGAAAATGAAGGTGGTAATGCGCAGCATTATGCTGGTGGTACTTTTGTTAACAACTACGTATGCATTCAGTGAACAAAGTGAAACCGATGCTAGGGAAGCCTATATAAGGGCAAACTACACGAAATACGAATACCAAATTCCAATGCGTGATGGCGTAAAACTGTTTACGTCAGTCTATGTGCCAAACGATAGAACAGACGCTTACCCTTTTATGATGCAGCGTACGCCTTATCGCGTTGCTCCTTATGGTGTTAGTAAGTACAAAAAGCGCTTGGGACCGAGCGAAGCTTTCGAAAAGGAAGGTTTTATTTTTGTGTTCCAAGATGTGCGTGGCAAATTCATGTCTGAAGGAGAGTTTGTCAATATGCGTCCTCAAGACGCTTATAAGCGCGGTAAAGATGCGACGGATGATGCTACTGATACCTATGACACTATCGAGTGGCTCGTAAAAAATGTTGAAGGCAATAACGGTAAAGTGGGGATGTGGGGCACATCGTATCCTGGCTATTACACGTCAGTCGCCTCTATAAATAGCCACCCCGCGCTAAAGGCTATTTCTCCACAAGCTCCAATTGCAGATTGGTTTTTTGATGACTTCCATCGAAATGGGGCGTTTGTGACCCCTATGGCGTTTATATTTTTCGACACGTTTGATAAGCAGCGTGATGGTACGTTTGCGTATTGGCCTGAAGGAATGAAGTCAGAAACACCAGATGGCTATCAATTTTTTAAAAATTTAGGCCCGCTTTCCAATGTCAACGACAAGTACTTTCACGGTGAACGACCATTTTGGAATGAAGTTATTCAACACCCTAATTATGACGACTATTGGAAGTCACGAGATGTATTGCAACATTTATCTAAGACAAAGCCTGCGACGCTGGTTGTCGGCGGTTGGTACGACACCGAAGACTTATACGGCCCGCTTTACACCTACCAAACCATGTCACATAACAACAAAAAGGATCATGTAAAGCTGGTGATGGGTCCTTGGTATCACGGTCAATGGCAGAGTGAAAAAGGTGGAACGGAACTCGGCGAAGCGCATTTCGGATTTGACACCAGCGCTTGGTTTCAAAAAGACGTGTTATTACCGTTCTTCAAGCAACACTTGAAAGGGGCCAATGATGCAAACATTGCCACTGCAACTATGTTTGAAACGGGGAGTAATCGTTGGCGTCACTTTGATGTCTGGCCACCCAAAGATACATCTCAAAAAACGTTATTCTTAGCAGGAAAGGAAAAGCTGGTTGAAAATGCAAATAACACCGGAAGCAGCGAATATGTGAGCGATCCGAACAAACCCGTTCCACACTCTGCAAAAATTAGCCGCGGGTGGGATAGACCTTATATGGTCGAAGATCAGAGGTTTGCAGCGAGAAGGCCTGATGTGCTGGTATTCGAAACAGAAATACTAGAAAACGACCTCACTATCGCTGGCGCCATAGACCTAAATTTGTGGTTTTCAACAAACAAATCTGCTGCCGATGTAGTCGTAAAACTGGTCGATGTTTTTCCGTCTGTAGATGACAATGTCAATAAGGCGGATATGGAGAAAGGTAATCGCCATGAGTTGGTGCGTTGGGGCGTGTTACGCGGTCGTTTTAGAGAAAGTATGAGTAAGCCCAAAGCGTTTGTTCCTAATCAGCCCACGGAAATTGGCTTTGAACTTTACGATGTATTACATACATTCAAACGAGGACATAAGCTACAAATTCAAATACAAAGTAGCATGTTTCCGTTTCTTGATTTAAACCCGCAGAATTATGTTGAAAACATTTTTAACGCTAAAGAGAGCGATTTCACCAGAGCATTCCACACGATTTATCACAATGATGAGCATCAGAGTTCGATAAGCTTCAACGTGCTGTAAGTTTAATTTACTCAAAAGTAAAAAAAGCCCTGTTTAAACAGGGCTTTTGCTTTGTCTATGTTAGTGAGGTTTATAGTTGCTCGCTACTTCCATTATTTGTTCACGCATCCACATATGAGCGTGATCATGGTCGGCGCTTACATGCCAATAAAGGAAATACTCTACAGGCGGTAAATCAAAAGGAACCTCGTACAACGCAAGATCGTAGTGTTTAGCAAGGTGATACGGCAGGCACGCGATTAGGTCTGTCTTTACTATCGTACTTGGTACGGTTAAAAAATGTTGACCTCGCATAACTTCCTTGCGTCTTTTGCCCATTTTATCTAACGCAATATCTATTGGGCCCACACCAGATTTACGCTGTGACACATTAATATGGCCTAATCGTAGAAAGGTATCTAAGTTAAGCCCGTTTTTGAGCGCGGGGTGATTTTTACGCGCTAACACAACAAGTCTGTCTTGGGCGATTTTTTCTTTACACAAATGAGGGTCTGTAAATGTCGATGCATCTGAGTAAAAGTCCAACGTGCCCGATGCCATCGCCGAAACAACTTGGCTTCTAGGAATCTCGTAATTGGTTAATCCAATATTTGGCGCCAAATTCTGCAAACGTGAAATGAGACGAGGCATAATGCTTACTTCAAGCAAATCACGGCTGGCAAAGTTAAAGGACTTCTCGGCTGTGAGAGGGTCGAATGTATGACTTTCTTGCACGCTTCTGCGTAGTAAGGCTAAGGCTTGTCGAGCTGGAACAATAATATTTTGCGCTACGGGGGTAGGCGTCATACTGTGGCCGGTACGAACGAACAGCGGGTCGTTAAGCATTTCTCTTAGCCTTGCTAAAGAGTTACTTACCGCTGGTTGAGTAATGCATAAGACATCTGCTGCCTTGGTTAAGCTTCCTGCCGTGTAAATGGCGTCGAATACTGCAAAAAGGTTCAAATCGATTCTATTGAGATTCATAACTAATCCTTTAAGAGCGAGTGCCCTGAAAAAAGCCAATAGATGAAGAGGCGCTAGTTTGTATCACGGTGCGTTTAATAGAAAACTGTGATCCAATGCTACATAGCATCTACGAATAATTTACGTTAGTGTAACAAGAATATTTATAAATACCTATTATTAAAAGTTAATTGAAACATTCAAGGTAATAATAGTAGTTTTATCGTCAATAAATGGAGATTGGACTGAAAAATGAAAACACTTTTAGACTTAGCAGTGGGAGATACCCTTGAACAACCTGAATGGCTGGCGGTTACGCAGGACATGATCAATCAGTTTGCAGACGCCACGGGCGATCACCAGTGGATACATTTAGATGCTGCGCGCTGTGAAAAAGAAAGTCCCTTTAAAACAACAATTGCGCACGGCTTCTTGACTGCCAGTCTCATGCCTAAAGCATTCGCTGAAGTGATTGCGCCAAGCGAACGTATCGCGTCTATGATTAATTATGGCATTGATAAGTTACGTTTTCTTGAACCAGTAAAAAGTAATGATGCCGTTAAATACCGATTCAAACTTGTCGAAATCACTGAAAAGGCGCAAGGGAAGCTTTATAAAGTAGAGGCAAGTTGCTTACTTAAATCGAATGGGAACCCTGCGCTAATAGGTGGCTTTCTCATGCTCGCGGTGCTTAAGCCTTGATAGATTGTTGTTGTACGCGGTAAAAGTGGCTGTATAGAATAGTACGGCATATTGCCAAATGCGTATTACGATGCGTGTACTACGTCGTTGTCTAGTTGATATGTCGCACCGTGTATTGCAGAATCATAATGCCACAAAATAAAAAAGCCTGAGATGCTGGCGTTTGTTGACCTTTGATATAAAGCAAAGGTCAACAGGGCCTAGTTTAGCAATCGTCAGGCTTTTACCTACACAGTCGTACTTTATCGGCAAGACCTATGTCAACAGAAACGAGTTAGTTAGACGCCTCCTCGGCACCTTCTTCAATGGCTTCTCCAGCACTTTGAATATCTTTACCGGCCCCTTCAACTGTTGCACAACCGCCTAAACTCCCAAAACTGGCTGCGAGTATAAGTACTAAAAAAGTGTGTTTAAGTGTTTTTGAATTTAACATTTCCATTTGCATCTCCGTTAGTTTCATTCTTCTGCGGGTTGCTCAGGGTTATCACCCGCTTTCACATCAGACTGCTCAGTTGATGAATTTGTATTACCTTTACTTGAACTTCTCTCGTCCTGCTTTTTAAGCATGCTATTAAGCTTATCTCCCCCTTTAGCATTGAAATCCAATGTTCTGATAGGGAAAGGAATAAGAATATCGTTTTCTTCTAATACCGTTTTTACTGTACTAATCGCGTCGTGGCGTACGACCATAAATCCAGGCTCTCCTGGGTATCGAATCCAAAACCACAGTAATAGGTTGATACTTGAATCGCCAAAAGACTCTGCGTATACCGCGGTCTCTTCTTTTTTTATGACATAATCTTTTTCATTCATAGCATCCGTAATAACTTTGGCGGCTTCTTCTATATCATCAGCATAAGAAATGCCGACAGGGATCTCTATTCTTCGATAACCAAGATATGAATAATTGGTCAATATATTTCGGAAAAGAATCTTGTTGGGTATAACTTCAAGTTGACCATAAAAGGTTTCAACTAAGGTGTTTCTAAGGTTTATTTCCTTTACGTTACCAAATACACCTTCTGCCTCAATGACGTCACCAATTTCAAAGGGTTTTCGAATTCCCATGGCTACACCGGCAATGAAGTTTTCCGTCATGTCCTGAAACGCAAAACCAATGGCCAACCCGACGATACCTGCGCCTGCAAGTAAAGAGGTGACAGTACCTTTAAGGCCAACAAAGTCTAGCGCAATGAAAATTCCCGCTATTAAAACGATAGATTTGATTATGGAGGTGAGGAGGCTTGCAATTTGTCGAGACTCAAACGTTCTGCGCATAATCTTGCCAGCAACGTTGCCGATCACTTTGGCGATAATGCCAAAGGCTATCGCAATAAAAAATGCGACAACAATGTTAGGAAGAAGCGTAATGCCACCTTCTACCCAAGACTCTAGCTTTTCGCTGAGTAATTTATAAACCTCATCTATTTTTGGAAACTCCATAGACCTCGTGCACCTTCATATAAAGTGTTCCTGATGTTTCAAGAATCATTCCTTTCAAAATAATCTTGTAACGCATTGAAAATTGGAGGGTATGCCTGGTTTTTGAGGTGCGCGATCCATCAAGCGTAATGAATAAATTTCCCATATTGGGAAACATATTCTCAATTGGGATATGGCTAAATTCAGTGGAGAGGCTTCAATTTATCCTAAAGGATATCTGGTCAGACCATGTGTAAAATTAATGTAAACATATTATTCACAATAAATTTACAAAGGTGAAATTCAAGCATAGTATCAATTGCGTAGGTCAATATTTGTTCATGGCCTCAGACAATAACAACACGAAATCGAACAGCCTGTCGCTAGCGGAAAGTGTGGGTAGTAATGCCGGTAGTGATAAGCCCAGATTTGGAATCACACTATGAAATTTAAAACGCGTAAGACAGCAGTGGCGGCAATGGTCGGTACTGCTTTATTTTGCTCTCCTTATATCGCATCAGCCCAAGAAGCAGACGTTGAAAGTGAGCAAGAAGCTAAGAAAGACGTAGAACTCATTTTGGTTACTGGTAGTTTTGTTCGCCGTAGCGAAAACTTCGAATCTCCTTCTCCACTAGCCGTGGTAGATAGCGTGGCTATAGACGCGATTGGCGCAAAGAATATTGCGGATATTACACAAACACTCACTATTAACACGGGTGCTGAAAACAACCCAGATGCTTTTACGCAAAACGCAACAGCGGGTACGTCGAATATTAACCTTCGTGGTTTAGGCGTAGCGTCTACTCTGGTTTTACTTAACAACAAGCGTCAGGTCGTTACAGCGCAACCAACGAACGAAGGCCTGAACTTCGTCGATACCAGTTCACTTGTGCCAATGATTGCCATTGATCGTATGGAAGTGGTTAAAGATGGTGCGTCGGCTCTGTATGGTTCTGATGCCGTTGCAGGTGTCGTTAACTTTATCACCAAACGCAATTATGACGGAGCAATGGTAAGCCTTGACTATCAAGATGGTGCGCATGGCGACAACAAAGAATACATTTTACAAGGTTTATGGGGCGCAACCGGTGATAACGGAAGCGTACTAGCGGCGATAAGCTATACCAACCGTTCGCCGCTTTTTCTCAGCGATAGACGACTAAGTCGTCCCCAAGACGATACAAGTGCTCTGGGTAACCCAGGCTCTTTCTTCTTAAACATTCCAGGTGCAGGGGCACTGCCCATTATCGACCCGTACGGATGTGAGGAGTTTGGTGGTGCACCCAATTTACTTGCGCCAAGTGGTACAGTGCCAGGTTTAGAAATTGGTTTTTGTGGTTTTGATTTCGGTAAATTCTATTCATATGTTGCTGATGAGAGCCGAACAAATGCTTATGTACGTGCAGACTACGAGTTCGATAACGATATTACATGGTCGGCTGAATTCAGTTTAGCGAGAAACCGTGCTGAACGTGGTGGAGCACCGAGCTTCCCAATTTTAACCTCTCCAATTGTTCCGGATTATCATCCGCAGAATCCATTTGGTCAGCCTGTCGCTTTCTTCGGCCGCGCTGAAGGTAACGGCTTCCCTGGTGACCCAGCGAATACCGAATCAGATACCTTTCGCTTTAGCACCAGTTTACAAGGTGTGACAGACACTGGGTTCTGGGAAGTAAGCTATACACGTGCGGTTAACGATTTTGTATTTAGGGTTCCTGACGTACTAAATACCGAGTTTCAGCTTGCGCTATACGGTCTAGGTGGCTCTAATTGTGACCCTATCGCTGGAACGCCAGGGGTAGGGGATTGCGAATTCTTCAACCCATTTGCAACGTCTTACACAACGGCGCCTAACTCTGATTACGTGGTTAGCTCCTTTACGGGAACCGAAGTGATCGACTCTAAAGCTGACCTTGAAGTTTTCGAAGCGTTTACATCGTTTGATGTGTTCGAAATGGGCGGTGGCTTTGCGGCGTTAGCATTGGGTGTTCAATATCGTGAAAACCAGCTTAGCCAAGATTACGATGACCTTGCTAACCAAGACAGTTTCACATTCGTTATCGGTAACCCTGATATTGATGGTAGCCAGGATGTATGGGCAGCGTTCGGTGAACTTGCATTACCAATAAATGACGAATTAGATGTTCAGCTAGCGGTTCGTTATGAAGATTACGGCGGTACCATTGGAAGTACGGTGGATCCAAAGTTAGCGATTTCGTGGCGTGCGACTGATGAGTTTTCACTTCGCGGCTCGATATCTACGTCGTTTAGAGCGCCAACAGTGTTCTTAGCACAAGGTGGCGCAACGTCGTTGCAACAGCTTATTGACCCCGTTCAAGGTGCTACGGCATTTGTAGCTGTTAGAACATCGGGTAATGAAGAGCTAAAACCTGAAGAGTCGACAGCCTATAATATTGGCTTCTCATACGAGCCTTTCAGAGACTTTTCTGTTGAAGTTGATTATTGGAATTTCGAGTTTGAAGACTTGATCATTCAAGAGAACGCGCAGGCGGTACTAAATGATGATCCGACTAACCCAGACCGCGTCATCCGTGCTGGAGACCCGCTGACTGGGCCTGTTCTTCAAGTAAATAACACGTATGTTAACGCGAGTTCTTTGGAAACATCGGGTCTTGATTTTGTAACTAGTTATAAAATAGAGACAGACTTCGGTAACTTTACACCTACGTTGAATGCGACCTACATCACTAAGTATGACTTGATGGACCCACAGGCAGGGAACATTGATGGTGCAGGACGCCGTAACTTCAATAACATTGGTGTGTCTTCTCCTGAATTGCGCGCGAACTTGGGACTGGCTTGGCAAAACGATATCCATGCAGCCAATATCTTCCTTCGCTACATCTCATCATATGATGATGATCAAAATTGCGCGGACGGTACTGCAAATGTGGGTGGTTGTTCAGGTGGCTTTTACGAAGTGGATAGTCACTTGACGGTAGATGCTCAATACAACATCGACTTAGGCGGCTTATATGATACAGAACAAAGTTATGTGTTGACGTTAGGCGCAATTAACATGTTCGACGAAGAGCCTCCACAGCTATTCACTAACAGCGGGTTTGACTCTAAGGTTCACGATCCACGAGGTCGTCAAATCTATGCGCGCTTAGCTATCGAGTTCTAATCTGTTAATAAGGTAGAAGTATAGCCACCCTTTGACTATAAAAGTTGAAGGGTGGCTTTTTTGTAAACCTTAGCCTCCACTCCTCTTTGTGATTTTGTCTCCAGTCTCTTCTAATGTTAAACCAATCGATTAAAGTATCTCGTAGTAGGTAAGACTTTTACGTAATCATCAGTGATTGAAGGAGATAAGAATGGCGACGAAGCTGTCTGATAATGAAATTAACGAAAAATTGAAAGCGCTCAATGAACTGGTTTCCGATGACACACCATGGGAGCAAAGTGGAGACACTATCAAAAAGACGTTTATGTTTAAGAGCTTTATCCGAGCTTTTGGGTGGATGTCTCAAATTGCGATTTGGGCGGAAAAGCTAAAACATCATCCGGAGTGGTTCAATGTTTATAATAAAGTAGAGGTAACATTGACTACGCACGACGCTGGTGGGCTAACAGAATTAGATTTTTCGTTGGCTGAAAAAATGGAAAAATTTAAATAGCTTGAATCAACGTGTGTAAATAGGAGCTAAAAATCGGTTAATTCGTATTAACTTTGTTCATGTTGGTCAATTAAACCGCTAACAGTCAGAAAAATGAAATATTTCGCATGCTGGTACTTGTGTTGCGAAAGTCCCTATGTATAATACGCACCACGTTGAAGCGAGGCATTAAATGAAGCGCTTACAACAATAATTTTCTGGCGCGGGATGGAGCAGTCTGGTAGCTCGTCGGGCTCATAACCCGAAGGTCGTAGGTTCAAATCCTGCTCCCGCAACCACAGAAAATAACCAGAATTTAAAAGCATTGCAAAGGCAAGCTTTACCGTACAAGCGCGGGATGGAGCAGTCTGGTAGCTCGTCGGGCTCATAACCCGAAGGTCGTAGGTTCAAATCCTGCTCCCGCAACCAATTTGAAAACCAGAATTACAAAGCATTGCAATCGCAAGCTTTACCGTACAGTCGCGGGATGGAGCAGTCTGGTAGCTCGTCGGGCTCATAACCCGAAGGTCGTAGGTTCAAATCCTGCTCCCGCAACCACATTTAAAACCCAGCTTTTGCTG
>NZ_JBHNYX010000047.1:0-29787 GCF_054960505.1 Alteromonas sp. G4i13
CAGCGCCTTTTGGCGCTGTTTTTGTTTATATCAGTTTGAATAAAACTACTCTTTATTTTCTACAGGCCATCCGCCTAGCGCTTTATAGCGATTTACCATATAGCAAAATAGCTCCGTGGTCTTTTGGGCGTCATACAGCGCACTGTGCGCTTCACTTTGGTCAAATGCGATCCCCGCTGCACGGCATGCTTTTACCAAAACCGTTTGGCCTAAGGCCAATCCAGCAAGGCTGGTGGTGTCAAATGAAACAAACGGATGGAACGGCGTGCGTTTTATATTGCAGCGTTCTATCGCGGCATTGACGAAACTCTGATCGAACGTTGCATTGTGAGCAACAATAACTGAACGTTGGCAGTCTGCATTTTTTTGCGCCTTGCGGATGCCTTTACATAAGTCCTTCATGGCTTCGCTTTCTTCAATAGCCCCTCGCAATGCACAATTAGGATCGATGCCATTAAATTCTAAGGCTGCTGGCTCTAGGTTAGCGCCCTCAAAGGGGTCAATGTGATAATGAAAAGTTTGATCAGGATGAAGTATACCGTTTTCATCCATTTTCACCGTTACCGCGGCTAATTCTAACAGGGCGTCAGTGCCTGCATTAAATCCGGCTGTTTCAACGTCGATAACAACGGGAAAGTAACCTCGAAAGCGCTGGGAGAGAAGGGGCGGGTTGGCAGACATAAACACTCTTGTAAGACTCGATTGCGTTAATTGGTTGGTGACTAAAATGCGTACCAACCTGCGAAGCATATTGCGTAAAAGAATTATCGCAAGGATACTCTCGAGTTGCCAGTTGCAATTTATAAACTGTTAAATCAGGGGGCTAGCAAAAGTACAAAACGCGAATGGTATTAAACGCTAAACTTTTCTACAATTTGGACGATAATCAAATTAAGCGTGAAAAAATCATTAGGCACATTTCTTCTTTTTGTGTGAGCTAATTTGATTCATTATGTTCGGTAATTTGTGCACGTAGTGTTGTCTTTTACCTGTGTTAGTCTGATTTTCGTTATGGTGTCGAAATGGTGTCGAAATTAAAATACATCGCTTTATTGGGGATGCTGGGGTCATTGTCTTCCCACGCTGCCATGCGGCAATATTCTGCAACCATAGAAAGCTCCAACTGGCGAATAGACAAAGACACCCGACTTCAGTGTACCTTGAACCACGAACTACCCGGTTATGGCGAAGCCATGTTCACGAGCTCAGCGTCGAAGCAGCTTAATATGGAATTTGAACTGGACATGTATTTGCTGCCAAGCAAATTTGATATGGCTGCTGTTTATTCTGTACCACCTAAATGGATGCCAGGCGTTGCGCCTAAAACCATTGCCGACATGTCTATTCGTAAACAGTACAATGGCGACCTTCCGCAGGATGCGGCTTGGACTATGTTGTCTGAATTAGAAAAAGGCTTTTGGCCCACAATCTATTACCAAGACTGGTATAACAAATACGACCAAGTGAGTGTGGCATTAAACGCTAGCAATTTCTCTGGTGTGTATCGTGAATTTGTGAAGTGTGTATCGAACTTATTGCCCTTCGGCTTTGATGACATTGCCTACACGGTATTGTCGTATCAAAACAACAGTACAGAGCTAACCAAATATTCGCAGAAGCGCTTAACCATGATAGGTGAATACTTAAAAGAAGACAGCGAGCTTGAGCTTGTGCTTCTTGATGGTTACACCGATAGCTACGGCGGTCGCTATAATAATGAACAGTTGTCTATTCGACGTGCTAACGAAGTAAAAAGCTATTTGACGACGCTAGGTGTACCTGAAGATCGAATTCAGTTGACAGGCCACGGTGAGAAACGCCATATTGCGCCAAACGATACACGAGAAAGCCGCGCCCAAAACAGACGCGTGGTGGTGCGACTTTCAAAATCCTAGGCGCTAATTGTCGCGCCTACACTCGCTTTAAAATGCGTTAGTTTAATTTTTCTCGCCACCTTAATACCGGTACTAAATGATCGGTGAAAACACCGTCAGCACCTACCACCTTGTCTAAAACTTCCAAGACTTGTTCTGAACTCATACCTGCTGGTAGTGCATCATGTCGGTAGGTGTAGGGGTGGATTGTCAGGTTATTTTCGTGGGCGTAGGCAATCCATGCCGCGGCTTCTATTTTTCCCTGAGCCATCGCTTCATTATCGAGTAAATGGCCTAACCAAGGGCCTATGCCATCGGCATACAACGCAACCTGCTGCATGCCTTTCTGAGTGCGCAGCCAGTTATAATCTGTGTCGCTTTCGCCCCAGTCGTTTTCGCCAATCAGCATCACAACTTTGCCTTTATAGCCCAGGGTTTCACGAACGCGCTTAACTTCGTTAAAATCGAAGCATTGCAGGTAGCTATTACCGCTCTCTCCACCAAACCCGTAAGCATTTAAGGCATCTACAACGATTTTACTGGCATCAACGCCTTCTTTAATGTGAAAGGCAGGGGACTTTACTTCAGGATAAACCCCTACAGACGTTCCAAATTGGCGATTTAGCTCGCTGATTAGCTCAAAGTGTTCATTTAACGTGGCCACTTTAAAATTAGCATGCGTGCCGCGGTACCTATCTTTAAAAACTTGCTTCCCGCCACTGTTAGCGCGCTCGTGTACCCGCAGTTGTCGCAGTTCTTCAAGAGTAAAATCACGCGCGTAATAGCGGCCGTCATCGCGGTGGCGTGCAGGAAACACATCTTCTACATTGGTGACCGTTTCTAAGTGGATGTCGTGTAGCACAACGGGTATGTCGTCTTTGGTGATAACAACATCTTGCTCAATAAAATCAGGGCCCAGAGAAAAGGCGAGGGTAGCTGCTTCAAGGGTATGCTCAGGTAAATAGCCCGACGCGCCGCGATGGGCTATCACGGTAAAGTGCGTTTCAACATTTTCTTTTGTGTCAGCGTGTGTTTGCGCACTCTCGTTATTTGCAGCCATGGCCGAAAACGCACTGCCAGCAGCAACTGCACCGGTAAAAGCGATAAACAACGCTGGCAGAATAGCGGCCAGTTTTGCTTTTGGCTGACTGCGCAAGCCTATATTGTGCGCTGCTCGAGGCTTCCGACTTATCGCTGTTCTAGCTTGGCTTTTGTTTTTATCATTTTGCGAAATTAATAAGCGGTTACGTAGCATGTCATATCACTCCATGTGGTTTTTATCGTTTTTTCCAGAGCCGCACGTTTTTAAGTTGATAGTTTGGCGACTTAAGCGTTCAAATCGCTTTGACTACGCTGGCTGCATCTTCAGTTCTTGTTTTTGAGCCATTTCATAGCGAAATGGATTTATTTTGTATGAGTTCTATTGCATACCCATCGGGGTCGCGAACAAAAGCAATAACTGTGGAACCGCCTTTTACTGGCCCCGGTTTACGATATACATCAGCGCCGTTTGTTTCTAAGTTTTCACAAAACTGATAGATATCATCGACCTCAATCGCAATATGACCATACGCGTTACCTTTATCGTAGGTGTTGTCGCCCCAGTTATAGGTAAGCTCTAAAACGGTACTCTCGGTTTCATCGCCATATCCCACGAAAGCTAGTGTGTATTCATACTCTTTGTTTTCAGACTGGCGAAGAAGGCGCATGCCCATGAGTGAGGTATAAAAGTGAAGAGAGGCCTCTAAGTTTTCAACTCGAAGCATGGTGTGAAGCATTCGCATAAGAGATTCCTTTTTTGAGCCATCGGAATTACTCGATGGCACACTGCACTGTGATTGCGTGTTGGCCGTAACTTTTTGTACACATAAATACGATGAGTACTTTATTTGAGTAAACGCAAACAACACGCTTTTATGTTAATTAGGAAATGTTAACGCTTTAAGACAATATTACAATTCTAGTTAACCGTACTATACCTGCGGTAACACGCCGCGATTACGAACATTTTAAGTCTCGCTGAGTGGGTAATTATCTATGCGGACTGGTATTAATAGCCCCATAGGCCGATATTATCAATTTTAAGACGGCGAGGTTGGCTCAATAGGTAAACCACCATGTTGCCTAAGTCTTCATTTTGAATCAGGCCATCGTCCACTTTCTCTGTTTTTGTTTTCTGCGACTGTATCAGTGCAGGGTTTAGGGAATGAACGTGAATGCCGTAGGGGCGAACTTCTTCTTGCAACGCTTTTCCAAGCCCCACCATTGCAAATTTTGATGCACAGTAAACGCCCGCATTGGCATAGCCGTTCAATGCCGCTTGAGAAGCGATATTGATAATGTAGCCTTCCTTGTTGTTAATCATGTGAGGCACGACCTCTTTACACATGAGAAAGGTCCCTTTTACGTTAGTATCCATTACTTCGTCCCACGCTTTCTCTGAGGTTTCCCAAATAAGGGTCTCTTTACCAAAGCCACTGTTATTAATTAGGACGTGTAGCTCGCCAAATGTATCTTTGACCTTTCTAACAAAACTGGCAACATCAGCGCTTTTCGATACATCACAAACTTGGCCAATGACATTACCTGGGAATAGGGCGTCGAACTGCTCTACAGTCTGCATGACCGCAGTTTCAGTGCGCCCACAAATGGCCACGTTCATTCCTGCTTCTAGTAGAAATTGAGCGAGAGTTTTACCTAGCCCTTTTCCGCCTCCAGTAACAATGGCTGTTTTACCTTCTAACGCATACGTGTCTGTCATAATTTAAACCTATAGCAAAAAAGCAAGGTTAACCTAGCTTTCAAGTGCCTTGAACAAACATACGTATTCAGCTTCGCCAAAAAAATTGTAAAAAAGTTGTGTTTTGGTTAAAAAACAAACTGAAAACTAGTGGACATTGCTTGCAATTACCTGTACCTTTCGCATCGCTCTAGATATGTTATTTGCTTTACCTAATACTGCGCTGTACCTCTTTTTTAAATCCTTCAAATTGAAGTTTTATATAGATATACAACTGCTTTACTAGCTTGGAGATGTCTATAGCTATTCGGTGGTTTTCCACCATCACATCAATTTTTTTAAAAGGTTTTTATTATGTCTAATTCTGTAAACGGTACAGTTAAGTGGTTCAACGAAGAAAAAGGTTTTGGTTTCATCACTCCTGAAGCTGGCGGCAAAGACGTATTCGTACACTTCCGTTCAATTGCTTCTGACGGTTTCAAAACGTTGAAAGAAGGCCAAGAAGTTAGCTTCGAAGTTGAACAAGGCCAAAAAGGTCCTCAAGCTGCTAACGTAGTAGTTCGATAAGACCTCTATGCTTATCTAAGGTCATTTCTCTTTTCTGAAGTGACCTCAAAAAAGTGGGCTCTTTCTGAAACGCTATGTTCACGCTAGAGCCTAATTATCGTTTTTCGATTTCTTTACCCAACCTGCGAGGAATTCAAAACAAACAACATTAATAAAGAAGTATTTACTATGCAATTTCAAGATTCTATCTCTACCTTTAATAGCGCCATGTCAGGTGCGTTAATCTCAAATATCTCCATAAATAAAACAACCGTTGCTTTTAAACATGCGAATACGTATCGGCATGTAGAGCTGCCATCAAGGCAAGAGGCGAAGCGATTTGTTGCCCAGCTTATTCAAGCGCAATAAAGCCTGAGTATTTCGGACGAGGTATATTTACCAATCCACATAGATCATTGCCTACTCAGAAGGCGCTGGCAAGTTTGCTAGCGGAGCGTGGGAATGCAGAATGGGTATTAGCAGAGGCGAGGGTAAGCAGAGCACTGGTAAGCATTGGCCAGCACGAGATGCACTGACCAATGTTTGATGATTACTAACGTGTAACTACTGTTTAGCTTTTAAGTCAACGTCCGAATCGGCTAACAAGTATATACTTGCTGCGTAGGCTGCAATGTTTTGCGCAAGCTCATCGGGATCAATTTTATCTAAGGTATCATCTGGCGTATGGTGAAGATCAAAGTAATCTCTACCGTTTTGATTTAACCTAATCGTTGGTACGCCTTTCGCTGCTAGCGGAATAATGTCAGGGCCGCCGCCAGCAATGTCAGAACCGCCACGCACTATGCCTAGCGGTGATAAAATCTTCGCGATTTCATCGACTAGCACAGTCGCTTCGGGATTCACATTTGACACTACTTGCCAGATAGTTTGCGCACCAAAGTCAGACTCTGTGGCCAGAACGTGATTTTCAAGGTTCTTTTCGTGTTGTTTAGCGTAAGCAAAGGCACCTAATAAGCCCACTTCCTCAGCGCCAAACATGACCACACGAATGGTGCGTTTTGGGCGCTCTGGTAAAGAAGCAATTAACGCAGCCGCTGCCGTGGTAATAGCAACGCCTGCGCCGTCATCAACTGCACCCGTTCCTAAATCCCAGCTGTCTAGGTGGCCGCCAATAAGGATAATTTCTTCGGGCTTCTCACTGCCCACTAAATCCAGTATTACGTTGCCGCTGTTTACTTCGCCTTTCCATTTCGATTCAGAGTGAAGCGACAATGACAGCGGTTTACCTAAGTTATGTAAACGTCGTAAATGGTCTGCGTCAGGGTTTGAGATAGCGACTACGGGGATATCTGCCCAATTATCGCCGTCTGAGCTCATCATGCCTGAGTGAGGAAAACGATGAGAGTCAGATCCTACTGAGCGCACGACCAGCGCTTCAGCGCCGCCGTGTTGAGCATGTTGCCAACCAATTCGGCGACGTTGGTTCGCTTGACCATAGCCTGCACCTGTTTGGCTTTTTACCATGGCGTCGCCGTCTACAAATGCAATTTTGCCTTTAAGGGCACCATCTTTAACTGCGGTTAGCGCGTGAATATCTCTGAAATAAACGATGTCTGCATTGATCTCGCTTTCAGAAGGCGCTGCGCCGCCAAGGGCTGTGCCGTAAAGCGGTTGGGCATAAGGCGCCGTGAGTGAAATGTGTAGGTGGCCTCTATCCCAAAATGGCATAGTGAATTCTTCTATGCTGACTTTATCAAAACCTAGACGCTCTCCTACCACCACGCCCCAATCTCTAGCTCGCTTTTCTGCTTCAGAGCCGCCCAGGCGAGGGCCAATCTCAGTGGTTAGTGATTCAACAATGCTATAGCCTAAATCACTTTTCAGGGCTTTTTGAATTAATGCTTCCGCATTTTTCTTTTGCTCGTCAGTAATGGGGGAAGTTTCTGCAAAAACACCAAAACTGCATGCACTTACTAATGCACCAAACGCTAGCCTTCTAGCGATAGTATTCAATCGAGACATGTGTTCTCCATGGATTTATTTTTATATTTCTTTTTTTATTTGCGCGAGCAAAACTCTAACCCATCCATCATAGCCAATTTGGTAGTCCCTTTCGAGGCAAACCACAAGCGTAAGTCGTGTGTTAGTCGCAAAATTTCTTTTAAGAGAAAATAAATGGAGAATAAAAAAGGAGCCTAAGGCTCCTTTCTGAAAGTTTCTATTTACGCTTCTTCTTAAGCGCCAACTTTTGCTTTTTCTCTTGTTCTTTCAGTACTTCGTTAATAAAACTCTTTCTGCCGAACTCACGTGTGATAACACACTTGTTTAAGTCGAAACCGCGGGCAGGGCAGTATTCTCTGCCATATAGGATGATTTGCAGATGCAAATCGTTCCACCTTTCTTTTGGGAACAAGCGTTTTGCGTCACGCTCTGTCTGCTCAACGCTCTTTCCGTTCGACAAACCCCAGCGATACATTAATCGGTGGATATGAGTATCTACGGGAAAAGCAGGAATGCCAAAGCCTTGAGACATAACCACCGCGGCAGTCTTGTGACCCACTGCGGGCATGGCTTCCAGCGCTTCAAAGTTTGCAGGCACTTCACCGTTGTGCTGCTTGATGATCATGTCAGACAAATGCCAAATGCCTTTGGACTTCATGGGAGATAAACCACAAGGGCGAATAATGTCTTGAATTTCTTCAATACTCATCAATACCATGTCGTACGGATTATCTGCCCGAGCAAAGAGCTTTGGCGTAATTTGGTTAACGCGCTCGTCTGTACATTGCGCCGATAGGAGAACCGCAATGAGTAACGTATATGGGTCTTTATGATCTAAAAAGATAGGAATTTCCGGATAAAGGTCATCCAGTATTCGCATGATTTCTTTTACTTTTTCCTGCTTAGAAAGCGGCTTGGCCGGCTTAACTACATCATTCATTTCTAAATACTTTTTTGTTTTTGATTTTTAGCGTTTAGCTTTCAGCTGTAACGCGTACCCGTTCAGCCTTCACTGCAGGCGATGTTTGCTTAGCGGCTAACTTTGCATCAATACTGTTTTTGATAGCAATGAGAAGACCCATACCTAAAAAGGCACCAGGCGGCAGTATCGCAAGCAAAAACGGATTTTCAGTGTTGAAAAGCGTTATGGTCCAGTTCTCAGCAATTGAGCCAAACAGTCTGTCTGCACCTGCTAGCAATGTACCTGCACCCAATATCTCACGCATACCACCTAAAATGACCAGCACTGCGGTAAAACCCAGTCCCATCATGAATCCGTCGTAGGCAGAGGCGAGCGGCCCGTTTTTCGACGCAAAGGCTTCTGCGCGGCCTATGATGGCGCAGTTAGTTACAATCAGCGGAATGAAAATACCTAGCGCTAAGTAAAGGTCATAGGTGTATGCATTCATTAATAGCTGAACAATGGTAACGAACGCAGCAATGATCATAACAAAAACGGGAATGCGGATTTCGTTTCTTACCACATTACGAACGAGTGAAACGGTAACGTTACTCCCAATGAGTACCAACATGGTAGCAAGGCCTAACCCGAGACCATTGATAAACGTCGCGGTAACGGCCAATAGCGGGCACAAACCTAACAGTTGTACCAGCGCAGGATTGTTCTTCCAAAGCCCTTGTAAAGACAGGTCGCGAAAATCAGTCACGTTATAGCTCCTCTACACTATGAGGTTGAGCCTCATTCACGTTAATCGCATCAATTGTTTCAACGGAATCTGTAATTGCGCAGGTGTTAGGAGCGTTGAAAAGTGCAGATTGGTTGGCCTGTGCATAAAGCAAGGCTTCGCGTACTGCTCTTACTACTGCTCTCGGCGTGATGGTAGCGCCAGTGAACTGATCGAACTCACCACCGTCCTTTTTGACCTGCCAAGGCGCCAAATTGTCGGGTGAAAAAGGCTTGTCACTGAACGCCGTTATCCAATTGCTAACGGCAAGCTCTATTTTATCGCCAAGCCCAGGGGTTTCTTTGTGTTCGATAACGCGCACGCCAAGCACCCTCATACTGATTCTATTAGTGTTGGGCGCAGAAATATCGGACGCATTCTCGTCTTGCTCAGATGACTTCTGAGGTGTTGAGTCAAGCTCGGCCAACTCCGAGAGCGCTAACGCGGTGATATTGAGATTTTCGCTCTCACCGTCGAGCGAGTCAGTACTCGAGCCGCCTTGTGTGTTTCCACCAACGTGTGCATCCACTTTTACACCAACAACGATATCGATATCTCCACTGTATCCGTCTGGAGCAGTGGCTTCTAATACTAATGCGCTAGGTTGGCCATTTAACGTCGCACGATATATTTTGTGGGCTTTTTTGTTGCCAAGTTCAGGTGCATTGACCTCTGTGCAGTTGGCGTAAAGGGCATTGTCGTGGAATTCGCTAGGCACGACTTCATTAAGTACGCTTAGCAGTTTTTGCTGCTTTTGTTGCTCAATTTTATCTTGGGTGCCAAAAAATGTGAGTGCTATTAATGCTGTGGTAACAACGGCAAACGCACCTAACATAAGGCCGTTTTTGGCCAGGCTTTCTTTCATCATTAGTGTTTACCTCGACCTTTAACGTTTTTGCCGTACACGCGAGGACGGGTATAGTAATCAATCAAAGGCACCGCCATATTCATAATAATAACCGCAAACGCTACGGCATCAGGGTAACCACCAAAGGTACGGATTATTACCACCCAAAAGCCAATCGCTGCACCAAATATAATGCGGCCTCTTGGTGTTGTTGATGCTGAAACCGGGTCGGTGGCGATAAAGAAGGCGCCTACCATTACTGCACCGTTAAACAGGTGAAATAGCGGTGAAGCGTAGTAATCGGCGTTTGCTAAATGAAGCAGTGATGCACAAACAAACACGCTTAGCAGCATACCTCCCGGGATATGCCAGCTGATAACGCGAGTCTTCCAAAGGTAGAGGCCACCAAGTAAATACGCAAGACTCACCATTCCCCACCCTGCACCAGCAGCTTCGAATACCCCGCTATCGAAGATTGGCTTCGTTAATGACTCTGAGTATGTTACGCCTTGCGTTAGGTCGGTTTTCAATGTGTCTAACGGTGTAGCCATGGTTACACCATCGGCAATGGTTTTGAGTTGAGTGACATCGTATCCGCTAGTAGTAAAACCAGTAAATATGAGTGATACCGAATCAAAGAAACTTGGCGTAATGCCAGCGTGAGTCGCAGGAGGCAGCCATAGGCTCATAGCCGCAGGGAATGAAATAAGCAGCACCACATACGCTATCATGGCAGGGTTGAAAATATTAAAGCCAAGCCCGCCGTAAACCTGTTTAGCCACCGCAATAGCGAAGAAAACACCCGTTACCGTCATCCACCAAGGTAGGGTAGGAGGAATACTAATTGCGATGAGTAAGCCGGTTAATACTGCGCTGTAATCTGTTAATGTGCGCTCGATGGGGCGATTTCTTAAAAATAAAATCACGCCTTCAATGACCAGTGCACTCACTACTGCAATGATGGCTTGAATGAGCATTCCCCAGCCAAAAAAGAAGGATTGTGCAATCATGCCAGGGAGCATGGCATAAATAACCATGCGCATGACTTGGGCAGTATCGCGTTTAACCCGTTGGTGTGGTGAACTCGATAAACTTAACTTCATTATGATTCTTTCTCTTGTTCAGCTGCTGCTTTTTTAGCTTTAGCCTTTGCTACTGCAGCTGCAATGCGCGCTTTCTTTTCATCTTGTGCCGTCGGTTGAGAAGGCGCTTGCGTGCTTGTTGCTTGACCTACACGGCTAGAAGATTCGCTCTGCTCATGTGCTTTACTACTTTCCTGTTCAGCAGTATTTGATGAGGTCGCTAAATTGCCATTACTGTCTTGAGCAAGTTTCTTTGCTTTGGCCTTTGCCACTGCGGCAGCAATGCGCGCCTTTTTCTCGTCAGCTTCATTTGTCGAGGCAGCGTGGTTAGCATCAGTTTGCTCGCTTCCTTGATGTTCTTCCTGCTTAGCCGCTTTTTTGGCTTTCGCTTTCGCCACCGCAGCAGCAATGCGCGCTTTTTTTTCATCCGCTTCGCTCAAGTTGTTAGCAGGATCTGATGCGCTATCACTCTGAGCACTACTGTTTTGATCGCTGACGCTTTGAAAACTGGCTTCTTCTGGCGAGTTAACGTCTTGATTCTCAATACCAGCCTCGCCATCAGGGCTAGATGCTTGCGTTTTTTGCGAAGCGGCCTTTTTAGCTTTCGCTTTCGCTACCGCCGCTGCGATCCTAGCCTGCTTTTCATCTAGCTGTTCTTTGGAGTGACTGTCTGGTTGCTCATCTAATTGAGTTGGCGCACCTTGCCCTGAAACTGAGTTATCAGGCTGCCCGTCTTCACTATTTTTAGCAGCTTTTTGCGCTTTAGCTTTAGCGATTGCCGCGGCAATACGCGCTTTTTTCTGCGCTTCAGCGTTTAGCTCTGAATTAGCTTCAGTATCGGAAAGTTCAGTTTGCTTTTCGCCTAGAGAGCCCGCAGGTTTTTCTGCTGAAGACGCCTCAGACTGGCTGGATTGCGCGGCTTTTTTTGCTTTTGCTCTAGCGATAGCGGCAGCAACTTTAGCTTTTTTCTCATCTTCTGGTGATGATGACTGGTTACTTGGCTGTTCTGTGGTTGATGGTTCGACAGCGCTTTCATCTTGCGTTTCGTTTTGAGCTTGCGCGGCCTTTTTCGCTTTTGCTCTGGCGATTGCTGCAGCAACCTTTGCCTTTTTATCATCTTCTGGCGATGACGCTTGCTCAACTTGCTTATCCGCGCTTTCAAGTTGAGCTTCATTCTGGGCTTGTGCGGCTTTTTTCGCCTTAGCTCTGGCAATAGCTGCTGCTACCTGTGCTTTTTTATCGTCTGCCGCAGTGCTTGGTTCGTTGGTATTTGTTGTATTACTTTCATCCTTTGCGTTGGCCTGCATAGCCGCTTTCTTTGCTTTCGCACGCGCAAGCGCCGCCGCTACTTTGTCCTTGGCCTCAGTTGCGCCAGCATCAACAGCGCTATTCGCATTATCGGCTACAGCATTGTCTTCTTTGGCTTTGTTGGCGGCTAATCGTGCTTCTTTTGCTTTTCTATGTTTTTCTTCGCGCTCAAGTTTTTCGCGCTCTAAACGTTCTTTACGTGCTTCAAAACGCTGTTTAGCTTTCTCGGCCTTGTTCTTTTCATCACGTTGAATGCGTATTTCGGATTTAGCCTGGCGGTAGTAATGCACGAGTGGGATTTCACTGGGGCAAACGTAAGCACATGCGCCGCACTCTATACAGTCGAAAAGGTCGTATTCTTCGGCTTTATCGTATTCTTTTGCTTTGGCGTGCCAAAACATTTGTTGGGGGAGCAACGACGCAGGGCATGCGTCGGCGCATGCGCTACAGCGAATACAGGGGCGCTCTGCATTGTCGTCTACCAGCTCTTTTTTTGCAGGAACCAGCAAACAGTTTGTGGTTTTAACCACGGGGATCGTAGCGTCTGATAAGGTAAAGCCCATCATAGGCCCGCCCATAATCACTTTAGGTACTTTCTGTTTTTTCGGGTTGTAGCTTGCTTCATCCAATAGATGAGAGACGGGCGTACCCAACAACGCTCTAAAATTGCTTGGTGATTCAACGGCTTCACCAGTTACGGTAACAACCCGTTCAATCAGCGGTTTGCCGTGTAAAATAGCATCTGCAATGGCATAGCAGGTACCAACGTTGAACATCATCACGCCTACGTCGGCAGGCAATCCATTTCTTGGAACTTCTCGGCCAGTCAGTACCTGAATCAGCTGTTTTTCGCCGCCGGCAGGGTATTTAGTCTCAACGCTAACAACGCGATAGTCTTTCTTATCCTGACAGGCAATATTAAGTGCTTCGAAAGCCTCGGGCTTGTTGTCTTCAACCGCAACTACAATGGCCTTCGGCCCAATAAGGTGAGTAAGAATGTCTAGACCCTGGCGTATTTGCCAGGCGTGCTCGCGCATCAATCGATCATCGGAAGTAATGTAAGGCTCGCACTCAATCCCATTTAAAATAAGAAACTCAACAGGTTTAGACGTTGAGGTTTTTATATGGGTAGGGAAGCCGGCACCACCCATTCCTGAAATTCCCGCTTGGCAAATAGCTTCTATAAGCTTGTTCTTATCTATGTCGCTATAATTTGCTATTGGAGATAGGTCGCACCATGTGTCTTTACCGTCAGGACGTATCGAAATACACATTTCTGTTAGGCCGCTAGGATGCGCTACAACATGCGGAGCAATCGCAACAACCTCGCCCGAGGTTGGCGCATGAACTGGCACAGAAAAAGGCGATGAGCTTTGCGAAAGAATTTGGCCTTTCAATACGCTATCGCCAACTTCTACGCAGCAGATACCGTCTGAGCCAATGTGCTGCCTTAAAGGAACAATCAATAATTCGGGTAACGACGGTTTCTTTATTACTGATGTATTAGATAGAGATTTCTTATCGTCGGGATGTACGCCACCTGGAAATGAGTACATCTTTCCCGCTTCAAGGGTTTCTATAATTGAATCAAAACTTGGATACATCACAATTACGACACCATTTTGATGGGGATATCACCTTTAGGCGATGATTCAAAATCCCACTTCCATGTAGAAGTTGTTTGAGCAATTGGCACCATGTCGATACAGTCGACAGGGCAGGGATCTACACATAGGTCACACCCTGTACATTCATCAGTAATAACCGTGTGCATGTGTTTGGCGGCACCTAAAATGGCGTCGACAGGGCAGGCCTGAATACATTTGGTACAGCCGATACATTCGTCTTCGCGTATAAACGCCACTTTTTTAACGTCTTCTTCGCCATGAGCTGCATCAAGGGGTTTAGGTTCAACTCCCATCAAGTCTGCGAGCTTTTTAATCGTTGCCTCGCCACCAGGTGGGCACTTATTAATATCATCACCTTCAGCAATTGCCTCAGCATAAGGCTTGCAGCCCGGATATCCGCATTGGCCACACTGAGTTTGTGGTAGTACGGCATCTATTTGCTCAACAAGCGGGTCGCCCTCAACTTTAAAGCGGATGCTCGCGTAGCCCAGAACTAAGCCAAAAATAAGCGCAAGGACGCCAATGGCAACAACGGCGAATATAATAGCGGTAGATATCGTCATTACACTTTCACCAGTCCACTAAAGCCCATAAATGCTAGGGACATGAGACCAGCGGTTATCATAGCGATTGAGGCACCTTTAAAAGATACAGGTACATCAGCAGCAGCTAAACGCTCACGCATGGCCGCAAATAACACCAGTACAAGAGAGAACCCCACAGCAGCGCCGAAACCATAAATAAGACTCTGCATGAAATTATGCTGTTCGGTAAGGTTTAATAGCGCTACACCAAGCACTGCACAGTTGGTTGTGATAAGAGGAAGGAAAATACCTAACAATCTATATAAGGTAGGGCTGGTTTTGTGCACGACCATTTCTGTGAACTGAACCACCACCGCGATAACAAGAATAAAAGCAAGCGTTCTAAGGTAACCGATGCCCAGTGGAGCAAGTAAATAGGTTTCCACTAGGTAGCTCGATGCAGAGGCAAGGGTGAGTACAAATGTGGTGGCCATAGACATGCCCATGGCAGTTTCAAGTTTGCCAGACACACCCATAAACGGGCATAAGCCGAGAAACTTAACCAACACAAAATTGTTAACCAGTACTGTACCAATCAATAGCAGTAAAAATTCAGTCATGAATAACGCAATTCCTTCGAGGAATTTTGACGGACAATGCCCGCGAATTAAAAAGAAAAACAGATTAGGTCTATTATCCCTTTTTAGAACGGGTTTAACAACTTGATTGAATTAGGGTTATTTAATGTCTAAACGCGTTGTTTTAGGAATTAAAATAGAATGAAGTGGGTGAGGCGATTAAGAGCCAACTAAGTGGCTCCCCCTCCCCGACTCGAACGGGGGACCTGCGGATTAACAGTCCGTCGCTCTAACCAACTGAGCTAAGGGGGAATCGACACCTAAGTTGTTTGCTGAAGTTGGCTCCCCCTCCCCGACTCGAACGGGGGACCTGCGGATTAACAGTCCGTCGCTCTAACCAACTGAGCTAAGGGGGACCTGTGCTTCAACGGAGGCGAATATTAAAGACGTACTTAGGAACTGTCAACAACATAAATGAAATATTTGTGCTGACTGCGCAAAAAATAGCTTTTTACGGCTTTTATGTTCATTTTGTCGTCAATGCTGAGAAAATGATGGTTAATAACTGCACATTATTCCCTCATTGCTTATGAACAAGAGGTTGTTTTAGTAATTGATAGTTTTACCCATCTCGTTTTCTTATATATCTCACTAAAGTTAAAGGGTATAACTAAATAGAATAAAAAAGCGCTTCCATACTGGTATTATGTACAGGCTTTAATAAATCTGTAACCTGTACCTGAGGATTAAAAGGTTAGTCACCACTTACGTGCTGAGAAATTAATCGAGCACGAAATCCCGCCGAATATGGTCTGGCGTTAGTTATCCACTAAATCTGTGGATAACTATGTTGATAGCTTAGAATCGCTGTAGTTATTTACGAGATCGCGTACGTATTGATCTAATGAGGTTATGGCGTTTTTGAGTGGATAATCTTTTTAATACAGGGGTTTAGGGTGTTTTTTTTGATCTTGTTTCTCGATCGGAATAGATCGGTTGAACAAAAAGTAGCTTGTGTGTTAATTCAACGAATGCCTAAATGCTATTCAATGAAATCCATCTTAATTCTCAATACCTTACATTTTGTTAACATTTTTGTGTGTCTTTTAAACGCTCTATTTGGATAGCTAGATGCGCCCGAGACGTTTTGCCTGCATATTAAAAGTGAAACAGGATAGAAATTAAACTGTAATGAACACATACGCACGTGTTTTGATTTATTTTTACAAAAAACTCGTAGTTTTGTGGCGTAGCCAGCGAAATGGGTCATCGCACGTACTTTTGTCAAAAACATCGCTTTTCATACAACCCTCTTATGCTTTGTTTTGTTTGTCGAATACGCATAGCTAAATAGTGTTCACTCTTTTACACTAACGCGCAATTGATGAGGGGATTTTAGTTTGCCGGAGCTCAAGTGATAAAAAGTAACGCTAAACAACGTACTTCCGACTTATTGGAAGGAGATATAGGTACTACGTTAAAGCGTATGACTATTCCCATGATACTGGGAATGGTAATGATGATGAGCTTTGGACTTATCGATACCTTTTTTGTGAGCTTGTTGGGCACCGACCCTTTAGCCGCTATTAGTTTTACCTTTCCCGTTACTTTTACCGTAATAAGCCTAAACATAGGTTTAGGTATTGGTACCTCTGCAATTATAGGCAAGTTACAGGGCAGTAAAGAAATAACCAAGTCTCAACATTATGCGACGGGTTCATTAATGCTGTCCGTTTTGCTTGTGGGTGCACTAGCTGCAATTGGCTTTTTCACCATAGAGCCTGTGTTTAAGTTGCTTAATGCAACAGACAATCTCATGCCGTACATATCTGACTATATGGGGCTATGGTACTTGTCGAGCATCTTTCTTGCTATGCCGATGGTTGGCAATAGTGTGCTGCGAGCGTGTGGCGATACCCGCACACCCAGTATTGTTATGGCGGCAGGCGGCGGATTAAACGCGTTGCTTGATCCTATTTTCATTTTCGGACTTGGGCCCATTCCGGCAATGGGAATAAAAGGTGCGGCACTCGCTACCTTTATAGCGTGGATAGTTGGTGCATTATGGATTCTTTATATTTTAGCCGTTCGTCGAAAGTTGATGTTGCCTCGACTGCTGACACTTGCCGAGTTGCGTGATAGCAGCCGTGAAATTCTCAAAATAGGACTACCTGCGGCGGGTGCAAATATGCTTACCCCCGTTGCCGGTGGTGTGATGACAGCTGTAGTTGCTGGTTACGGCGCCGAAGCGGTTGCAGCGTGGGGAGTGGGAAATAGAATGGAGTCTATTGCAAGTATTGTTGTGCTAGCACTTTCCATGACACTGCCTCCATTTATCAGTCAAAACGTTGGGGCAGGCCAAGTAGAACGGGTAAAAACGGCATATTCGCTTACATTGAAATTTGTTCTGGTTTGGCAGTTCGCTATTTTTCTTGTCATGTGGGGACTATCTAGCTGGATAGCCGTCGCCTTTGCTAATGAAGCAGAGGTAAGCGTACTAATACAGCTGTTTCTTATGATTGTACCGCTGGGTTATGGCATGCAAGGCATTATCATTCTGACTAACTCATCGTTGAATGCCATGCATCGCCCAATGACGGCATTAACGTTAAGTGTCATCCGCTTATTTGTTTTCTTCGTACCTATCAGCGTTGCGGGTAGTTTTCTATTTGAACTGAAAGGGTTATTTGCAGGAACGGTCATTGCCAATATTGCAATGGCGTGTGTTTCATTTGTTGTTTTCAAACGTGCGATTACTCAGTTTGAATCAGATAAAGAAATGTCTGAGCACAGCTAATACCAGAGCGGTTATTTAAGATTGTGCGTTTTTAATGTTGAGTAGTTTGACCGCAAGCAAGATGTTAAGCAGTAAGCTAAAGAAAAGGTTAAGTAAATGAGTAGAGGGTTTGAGCTTCATTCTAAATACAAGCCAGCAGGCGACCAGCCAAAAGCAATAGAAGCTTTGGTGGATGGCCTAGAAAGTGGCTTGGCCGGCCAAACACTGCTTGGTGTTACGGGGTCGGGTAAAACCTTTACCATGGCTAATGTCATTAAAGAAGTGCAGAGACCAACGCTTATTCTTGCACACAACAAAACATTAGCGGCTCAGCTTTACGGTGAGATGAAAGAATTCTTCCCGAATAACGCCGTAGAGTACTTCGTTTCATATTATGATTATTATCAGCCAGAAGCCTACGTTCCAAGTACAGATACCTTTATTGAGAAAGACGCGTCAATTAATGATCATATTGAACAAATGCGACTGTCCGCCACTAAAGCGTTGATGGAGCGCAGAGACGTGGTCATTGTAGCGAGTGTGTCGGCTATTTACGGTTTGGGGGACCCTGAATCCTACATGAAGATGCTATTGCACCTTCGCCAGGGCGACACCATGGACCAGCGTGACATTTTACGTCGCCTTGCAGAACTGCAGTACAAGCGTAACGATTTAGCGTTTGAAAGGGGTACGTTCCGTGTGCGTGGCGATGTTATAGATATTTTCCCTGCGGACTCTGAAAAGCAAGCCGTAAGGGTCGAGCTTTTTGACGATGAGATAGATAAAATTAGTCTGTTCGACCCACTAACCGGGGCTGTCGATAAGTCAGTTATTCGAGCAACGGTTTTTCCTAAAACGCACTATGTAACCCCTCGAGAGAAAATCCTCAATGCTATTGAGCATATCAAGGAAGAACTTGGCGATCGCAAAAAGCAACTTCAAGAGGCGAATAAGCTGATTGAAGAGCAGCGTATTTCACAGCGTACCCAGTTCGATATCGAAATGATGATGGAGCTTGGCTATTGTTCTGGGATCGAGAATTACTCTCGCTATCTTTCAGGAAGAGCACCGGGCGAACCACCTCCAACCTTATTGGACTATTTTCCAGCAGATGGCCTAATGTTTATCGATGAGTCTCACGTAACTGTCTCTCAAGTAGGGGCAATGTATCGAGGGGATCGCTCTAGAAAAGAGACCTTGGTGGAGTTTGGTTTCAGGCTGCCGTCGGCGTTGGACAATCGTCCGCTTAAGTTTGAAGAGTTTGAACAGATTTGCCCCCAAACCATCTATGTTTCTGCGACACCAGGCGATTATGAATTAAAGAAAACTGACGGTGAGATAGTAGAGCAGGTTGTGCGTCCAACGGGTCTGCTAGACCCTGTTATTGAAGTACGTCCTGTAGCCACTCAAGTTGATGATGTCTTGTCTGAAATTCAAAAGCGGGTAGAGCTTGACGAACGTGTGCTTATTACTACCTTAACCAAGCGTATGGCTGAAGATTTAAGCGAGTATTTAAATGAGCACGGCGTTAAAGTTCGTTATCTGCATTCGGATATCGATACCGTAGAGCGAATTGAAATAATCCGAGACTTGCGACTGGGTAAATTCGACGTGTTGGTAGGTATTAACCTTTTACGTGAAGGTTTAGATATGCCGGAAGTGTCACTGGTGGCGATTTTAGATGCCGATAAAGAAGGCTTTTTGCGAGCCGAGCGTTCATTAATTCAGACTATTGGTAGAGCCGCGCGTCACGTGAATGGTAAAGCTATTTTGTACGCTGACAGTATTACCAAGTCGATGAAAAAAGCGATGGACGAGACTGAACGCCGTCGTGAGAAGCAAATAGCGCATAATGATGCAAATGGTATAACGCCGATGCGACTTAACAAGCCTATTACCGATATTATGGACTTAGGCGACAGCGCGCACCCTGCGTCTGGAAAAGTCAGACTGCGCAAAGTTGAAGAGAAGAAGAAGCAACAGAAAACAGCAAGTGCTACTGAATTAATGGACCAAATCACGGAGCTTGAAAAGCAGATGTTTGAATATGCGCGTGAGCTTGAGTTTGAAAAAGCAGCATCATTGCGTGACGATATTGAAGCACTTCGAAAGCAAGTTGTTACACTCTCTTAAAAATGACGATGTGTCCCGCTAGCTGAGGCTGTATGTGGGTTCTTTCCGTATAAAACCGGATAACTCACTACAGCACTTTTCCTTTTGATGTAAGAAAATCCCCCTTTTTTCCTGTGGACAATACGACTTGACGTCAGTTTTTGGGTAGCACAAAACTCAAATTTTTAATAAAAAATGAGATGAAAAGCCGCAAAATGTCGTTGTAATAGCACAATTAGTTGAATATAGTTCTAAGTTGAGTATCGATAACTATACCTATAAACAGGTGCTAATATGCTTAATCGTCTTCAGGAGTCAGATATAAAGCTACTGCGTGTGTTTTACGCTGTAGCGAGCTGCAACGGATTTACTGCGGCAGAACCCGTGTTGCGTATGCAACGACCCAACATCAGTGCAGCCATCAAAAAACTGGAAGAACGTTTAGATTTGGTGTTATGTCATCGCGGTCGTGGTGGCTTTCAAATGACAAAAGAGGGTGAGGTGGTTTTCCAAGAAACCAAACGCATCTTTAATGCCTTCGAC
Organism: Alteromonas sp. G4i13; assembly: GCF_054960505.1. Lineage (NCBI taxonomy): Bacteria > Pseudomonadati > Pseudomonadota > Gammaproteobacteria > Alteromonadales > Alteromonadaceae > Alteromonas > Alteromonas sp. G4i13. The sequence goes on from NZ_JBHNYX010000047.1 coordinate 20,206, forward strand.
AACTTTGTCTTCAATCTGAAATCGCTGCATGATGACTATTCTGGTCATATCACTTTGGTCTTGATGGCTGGTCTTCCGCTTTCTATGCACTTAGCCGTAAGTAAAGCGGTTAAAAGTACAATGAAGAAGTTTGACGATATTCACGTTAATATCCAAACTCGTTTATACAATGAAGTTGAGCATGTCGCTTTATCTGGTGAGTGCCACCTCGTTGTTTCAACCTATGACATGGTCAAACCGGAATCAGTAACTTTTCATCCTGTCGGCATTAAAACTGAAGGGCGATTGTACTGTGCGCCTACACACCCTTTGGCAAAATATCGCGATACTGATTTACCAGAAGGCGTAAAAATTGGTGATTATCCTGCCATTGGTATTTCTGGATTGTCGTCGGCAAACTACATTGAAGATGAAACCAGATTATCGATTCAAACTTTTTCAGACTCATTTGATGCAGCGATGTCTGCGATTATGACCGGCGAGTATGTTGGTTTGCTGCCAGACTATATGGCGAAAGAGCAGGGCGCCGCACTTGGGCTTGTACCTATTGCAAAAGGGAGCTTATTTAAATTTAGTCACGAACTGTTTGTGATGAATGGAAAAAATACGCGATTAAACCCTGTATTACGCCACTGTATTAAAGAATTGAGCTACTTCATTTCAGAGAGTCAAAAGTAGTAGCAACAAGCACCTGTGATCACACCTCTTATTGTTTATAAACGCTTGGAATAAAGCGCTTATAAACAATAAGAGGTGTTTTTATTTCAGATTACGCTATTCGTATTCTAGAGGATCGACGGCGTTATTTTCCTTGAACGCCTCTAAGCGCTCTTCGCACGCACCGCATTTTCCGCATGCTTTTTCTCTGCCGTTGTAACAGGTCCACGTTTGGCCGTAATCCAGTCCCATTGACAGACCATCGGTCAAGATAGCGGTTTTGCTGTCGTCGATATAAGGCGTCATAATCGTAACCGGTGTATAGTTCGCAATGCCGCACACATCATTCATTTTATGAACAAACTCAGGGCGGCAGTCTGGGTAAATGGCATGATCGCCAGAGTGAGCGCCATAGTATACTTCGTTAGCGTCTAAACTGACCGCGTAGCCAACGGCCAGCGATAACAAAATCATGTTGCGATTGGGGACCACGGTTTGTTTCATGCTTGGCTCTTCATAGTGGCCTTCTGGAACTTCGATATCTGAGGTTAACGCTGAACCCCCTATGAGCGTATTTATGGCGCTAATATCTACAATTTTGTGGGGAACGTTAAGCGAATTACACACGTTGGCAGCATAATCGAGTTCTTTCTTGTGGCGTTGTCCGTAGTTAAAGCTCAGTGCATGAACTTTTTTGCCTGCTTTTAGCGCCTTATGCAGCACTGTGAAGGAGTCCATGCCTCCTGAATAGATAACAACAACGTTTTCTGACATAGTTTTTCGAAGATTTAAGAAATTATGCCCGAATTTTATGTGATCCTTGGTAAAATCCCAACATACAATCGTTAAAGGGTGTCAAATTGTCTGTAATGTCCACATTAAACATCAATGAGATGTTTGAAACTATCCAGGGTGAAGGTGCTCACACTGGTATTCCCTCTATCTTTGTTCGTTTACAAGGCTGTCCTGTGGGCTGTCCATGGTGTGATACGAAACATACGTGGGAAATTAAGCCTGACTTGAGTGTGTCGCCACAAGCTGTGATCACAAAAGGCGAAGAGTCTGAAACCTATTTCATCTCCAGTGAGGAGGCTTTGCTGGCTGAGTTTGGGAAACAAGGCTATGTGGCAAAGCATGTGGTTATTACCGGCGGTGAGCCATGTATGTACGACCTACGTCCTCTGACGAGCCTACTTCACGACAACGGATACACAACACAAATAGAGACCAGCGGTACTTTTGAAGTACTTTGTGACACGCGTACGTATGTGACGGTTTCTCCTAAAATAAACATGAAAGGCGGATATGACGTCTTAGCAAGCGCGCTTGAAAGAGCGAATGAAATCAAGCACCCCATCGCAATGCAAAAACATATAGACGAGCTTGATGCGCTGCTTGCTAATGTATCGTCATTAGACGGAAAACAGGTTTGTTTACAACCAATTAGCCAGCAAAAGAGAGCCACAGAACTTGCAGTGCGTACTTGTATTGAACGTAACTGGCGGCTATCTTTACAAACACATAAATACATTGGTATTGAATAAGTGTTTGAAACGCGCCGGCTTTGTGGCAAACACGTCTTGCGCTTAAGTAATCAAACTAACAAAGGACAGAAAGAAGATGCATAGCTTTAATCTGCTAAAAAAAGCCGTAATAGCGGCCGTCGCTTTGTGTTCTTTTACTGCTGCATCGATGGTTGAGGCCGCTACTTGGACAATCACTTATCCGCGTCCTATTGACGACTCAGATGCCCGTGCTCAATATCCGATAGCACTGCTTAAACTTGCGCTCGATAAAACCGGCGTAAATTATGAGCTACGCCCTTCTGATCGTATATTGCTGACGGGCAAAGCGATGCGTCAGCTACGTGAAAACAGAGAAGTTAACGTAGTATGGAGTATGACGGACAGCCAACGCGAAAAGGAATTGACCCCCATTCGTATTCCAATCGCAAAAGGGCTTATAGGTCTTCGTGTTTTCGTTATTAACGAAAATAAAAAGACGAAGTTCGATGATGTATTATCGCTGACTGACATGCGTAAACTTATACCCATTCAGGGTGAAGAATGGCCGGACACCAAAATTCTTCAAGCCAACGGGTTTAACGTGTTTACTGTGCCTGAGTTTCGCGAAGCGTATGACATGATTAAACAAGGTAAAGGGGACTTTTTTCCTCGTTCTGTTATGGAAGTGGACGCAGAGCTGGAGGTGGAAGGTCGTCGTAACAACCTTTACCTTGAGCCTTCAATGGCGCTGTATTACCCCACCGCTATGTATTACTTTGTAAGTTCAAGTAACAAGACGTTAGCGAATCTCATTGAAACAGGCCTTAACAGAGCCATTGAAGATGGCTCTTTTGATGCGTTATTTGAATCTACGTACGCGCCAATCTTAGCGTCTTTAGGGGTTAATGAGCGTAAAATTTTCACTCTCGAAAACCCGTTATTACCCATTGAGACCCCTCTTACTAATTCTGCTTTATGGTATAAACCAAAAACAGAAGATTCAAAAGAATAAATAGACAATAAAAAACGCGGCTTAGGCCTAATGCCGATCAGTTAAGAATTTAATGATCGGTTGACCGATCTTTTTAAGGCTTCAAAATCCGGTATCAGGTAACTGATATCGGATTTTTTTATGGACGTTTCTCAAGCTTTAGACATCATCAATACTGTTAAGCAGCCACAAGCTAAAGCGCTGTCTGACCTCATTCCATTAGAGTTGATTGAACAAGCTTATCAGATGTCTGATACAGTTACCTTGCGCAAACGTAAGTTGTCGCTTGAATCACTGGTATGGTTACTTGTAGGCATGGCGCTGTACAATGACAAGTCGATATCTGATGTTGTAAACCAGCTCGATATTGTTGATCGCGAGGGTAAGCCTTTTGTGGCGAAAAGTGCGTTAACGCAGCGTCGTAAAACCTTGGGGGAAAGTGGTGCAAAGGCGGTGTATCAGCACATGACGGCGCACTGGCTCAGACAGGCAAACTTACCTCAGTGGAATGGGCTGACGCTGTTAGGCGTTGATGGTGTCGTCTGGCGTACCGAAGATTCGCCGGAAAATGCCGACGCGTTTTCACGCCAAAAGGATTCTCTTTACCCGCAAGTAAGAATGGTTTGTCAGATGGAGCTAAGTACCCACCTGATGACGGGAAGCGCGTTTGATAGTTACGCCGTCAACGAAATGAGGCTGGCCGAACAGCTTATCGAAACTACCCCAGATAATAGTGTCACCCTGTTCGATAAAGGGTTTTACTCCCTGGGCCTATTACATCAATGGCAGCTCGAAGGGGAAAGCCGTCACTGGCTTATTCCTGTTAAAAAGAACCTGCAATATCAAGAAATTCGCTCCTTGGGACGCAACGACAAGTTGGTAATGTTAAGCAGTAACCCTCGTTCTAGGAAGTTATGGCCGGGATTACCCGATACCCTGACCGCTCGTATTGTGAGCCGAAAAATCAAAGGTAAAACCTATGAAGTGCTTACGTCAATGACTGATGCCATGCGTTACCCTGCAGCTGATATCGCTGACTTATATGGGCATCGCTGGGAGATTGAGCTGGGCTACAGGGAGCAAAAACAATACATGCTGGGAAACCGTCTGACCCTGCGCAGTCGCCTTCCTGAATTAGTGAAGCAGGAACTGTGGGGCGTATTGCTGACCTACAATCTAGTGCGATACCAGATGGTTCAGATGTGCTTTAACCTTAAAGGAAACTACCTGCCTTACCAGCTTAGTTTTAATGGTGCACTGGCTCAGGTGACGTCGCTGCTGGTCGGTCTGCCTTATTCAACGCCCGGCGCAATTCCAAGGCAGTATAAATACCTGCATAAAATGGCTGAGAATCTTATTCTGGCTCCACGGCGAGAACGCAACTTCCCCCGAACAGTTAAGAAGAGACCACAGCGATACAGCAGAAAGAAAAATGCCGCTCACCTTAAGTGAACGGCATTACGGCTTAGGCCGCGTTTTTTTAATGTTAGCTCTGCTTGTACGATTGTCTATCAAGACTCGCCAGCGTGGACGCCTTTCATCGAACGGCCAGAAGGATCTGCGTTGTTTTTAAAGCTCTCATCCCACTCAAGTGCTTCTGCTGTACTACACGCAATAGATTTACCGCCTGGCACGCAGCGTGCCGCACTTTCTTGAGGAAAGTAGCTCTCGAAGATAGTGCGATAGTAGTAGCCTTCTTTGGTGTCTGGTGTGTTAACTGGGAAGCGGAATTCCGCTGTTGCAAGTTGCTGATCAGTCACTTCGTTTTCAACGAAATCGCGAATTGAATCAATCCACGAATAACCTACACCATCACCAAACTGCTCTTTTTGACGCCACAGTACTTCTGCTGGAAGGGTTTCGCCGTTATCAAACGCTTTACGAAGGATCCACTTCTCCATTTTTCCATCTAGACACATTTTGTCTTGTGGGTTTAAACGCATAGCTACGTCAATGAAGTTCTTATCTAAGAATGGAACACGAGCTTCTACACCCCATGCTGATGTGGCTTTGTTAGCACGCGCACAGTCAAACATATGTAGACGATCAAGTTTACGTACCGTTTCTTCGTGGAATTCTTTGGCGTTTGGCGCCTTGTGGAAATATAGATAACCACCAAAAATTTCATCAGAACCTTCGCCTGAAAGCACCATCTTAATGCCCATCGCTTTAATTTTACGGGTCATTAAGTACATTGGAGTAGCGGCGCGGATCGTTGTTGTATCGTAGGTTTCCAAGTGATAGATAACATCACGGATGGCATCTAAACCTTCTTGAATGGTAAAGTGAATTTCATGGTGTACGGTGCCAATCATGTCGGCCACTTTCTTCGCTGCCTTAAGGTCAGGTGCTCCTTCAAGACCCACAGCAAAACTGTGCAGGCGAGGCCACCATGCATCTGTCTTGTCTTCGTCTTCAACGCGCTTTGCAACGTACTGCGCAGCGACAGCTGAAACCAGTGAAGAGTCCAAACCGCCCGATAGAAGTACAGCGTATGGAACGTCAGACATCATGTGTGACTTCACAGCTTTCTCGAATGCTACACGTAGCTCTTCTAGGTTGCTGGTGTTGTCTTTTACGTTGTCGTATTCCATCCAGTCGCGTTTGTAGTACTTGGTGATTTTACCTTCTTTGCTCCACAGGTAGTGGCCAGGAGGGAACTCACTGATTGTCTTACATACGCCTGCTAACGCTTTCATTTCAGATGAAACATAGAAGTTACCGTGTTCATCGTAACCGGTATAAAGCGGAATAATACCAATATGGTCGCGGGCAATAAGGTAAGCGTCTTGTTCTTCATCGTATAGAATGAACGCAAACATACCCTCTAGTTCATCGATAAAGTCGATGCCTTTTTGCTGAAAAAGCGGAAGAATAACTTCGCAATCAGAACGGGTTTTAAATGGGTACGGCTCATCTAGATTAGCAGCAAGTTGCTTGTGGTTGTAAATCTCGCCGTTAACGGCAAGAATTTGTTTATCGTTTTGGCTGATAAGAGGCTGCGCCCCTGTATCAACGTCGACAATCGCCAATCTTTCGTGACAAAGAATGGTATTGTCATTGTTCCAGATACCCGACCAGTCAGGGCCACGGTGGCGCAAAAGTTTTGATAAATCGAGGGCTTGGGTTCTGAGTTCAGACACATCGGTTTTGATATCAAGGATACCGAAAATACCACACATATAACGGATTCTCTCTGTTCACTTGTTGAAAAAAATAATAGAAGTTTTTTCTGTCGGTACTCGCGTACGAGTGGGCGATGATTTGTTGTTATTCTTATTCGCGTGCCCCTGAATGTGCCAGTCTGACAGGAAATTGCAAGTACATTATGATGAGAAAATGGAAATTCTTATTCCATTTATCCCAAAATAGCCGTTTATTAACATTTTTATCCTAATTCCATGCAAAGGTAAGCTTATGAATGCGGTAAGCAGTGCTTAATATAGAGGGAAGTGAGTTCAAATATAGAGGGTAGTAAATTAATGCGGGTCAATAAAAAAGGGTTTCAGGAAGAAACCCTTTATTAACGATAAAGAAGACGCGGCCTTCTTTGCGTTTTTACGTCAAAGTGTTTTAGTTTTGGCGCTGGAACTCGCTTGCTTCATTCCACTTCGGCCAAGCCTCTGCATTTGCAACACCTACACCCACATCAAACAGCATTTGCGTGTCTTGTACGATACCGCTTAAATCCCAATCGTCACGATACTGATCGCACACTTGGTGATAGCAGCCCGTAACAATGACATTCATACGTTTTCTGTATTTGGCTGTCTCTTCATCTGCTGGTTCATTTCCGCCTTCAGCGTACAGTGCTGGAACACCTTGCTTGGCAAAGCTGAAATGATCTGAGCGATAGTAGTACCCAGCTTCTGGTCTGTCTTCCTGAGTCAGTGTACGGCCTTGCTTAGCCGCAGCGGCTTCAAGATAGTCTTCCATTTCTGACTTACCCATGCCTACAACGGCAACGTTTTTGGTTTTACCTAATACGTTCATTGCGTCCATGTTGATATTAGCAACCGTATTTTCAATCGGAATAACAGGATTGCTTGCATAATATTTACTGCCTAACAGCCCTTGCTCTTCAGCAGTTACTACTAAAAATGATACAGAGCGTTTTGGTGCAGGCGTCAACTCTGAGTATGCTTTGGCCATGGCTAGAATAGCCGCAGTGCCCGTCGCATTATCATGAGCGCCATTATAGATTTGGTCGCCTTCTTTGCTCTCGTCTTTACCTAAATGATCCCAATGTGCCGTGTAGATAATATGCTCATCAGGAAACTCTGCGCCCGGCAGAGTCGCGATAACGTTGTTGCTCTCTGACTTTTTGAAGGTGTTGTTAACCGTAACCGATGCTTTGATATCCATTGCTTTGTTGTAAGGACCTTGCATGGCGTTTGCTTTCTCTTGGTCAAAGTCGAGCCCTGCATCAGCAAACACTTTTTTCGCCGCATCTAACGTTAACCAACCTTCAACAGCCACACGACTTGCTCCTTTGTCGGCACTTACTAGGCCGTACTGCGGACCGCTCCAGCTGTTAGCAACAACTGACCAGCCGTAAGAGGCAGGGGCTGTTTCGTGAACAATAATGGCGCCAGCAGCGCCCTGACGGCTCGCTTCTTCATATTTGTAGCTCCAACGACCGTAGTAGGTCATCGTTGTGCCTTGAAACTTACCACTTTCTGGATTTTCAAATCCCGGGTCATTAATTAGCATGACGACGGTTTTGCCTTCAACATCTAACCCTTCGTAGTCGTTCCAGTCGTACTCTGGTGCATTCACACCATAGCCAACGAAGACTAATTCTGAATCTTCAAGGGAAACTGAGCTCTGTTCTCGCTTGGAAGAGGCAACCATTTGCTCTTTATACGCGAAGTTATTGTCGCCAATAGTCATGGTCATATCTGGGTCAGCAGTAATTTCCATAAGGGCTACTTTTTGTAAAAAGCTATCCCCGTTACCCGGTTTAAGCCCCGCTTTGGTAAATTCACTAACCAAGTATTCAATGGTTTTCTTTTCGCCTTCAGTCGTCGGTAAACGGCCCTCAAACTCATCTGAAGACAGTACCTTTAATGGCTCGCGAATATCGGCGTCTGAAATATTGTTGTAAACACTGTCAAAGTTAGACGCCACAGGCATCTCTTTTTTCGCAGACTGATCTTGTGACGCGCTGTCGTTGTTAGGTGTGCAAGCACTTACGCCCAGAAGGGTAGGTACAAGCAATGGCAAAAACATTTTTTTCATTGTTAGTCTCTGTTTGCTCTACAATACTTGCTCAGTATAGAGAAAACCCCAGAGCGAACCAATAGTTGATATGCAATCAGACTCAATCCCTTTCTGTAAAGACTACTTAAAAAAACACGCAAGTTATCCTGTAACCATTCTTTTAGATGAACTCGGTTTAATGAGTCATAGTAAGTTTCCATCTCCTGATGTGCTTAATGAACTTACATCTAGATATCACAAGCAATGGACGGGGCCTGTATTTAAAGGACAGAGTCAGTTTTCAGAAGATGAACAGCGTTACTATGAAACGGTTATTAGTGAAGATGGGGTTGTCCCTACCAGAGAGCAAAGCTGGCACGATTTGTTTAATGCACTGATCTGGCTGCAATTTCCCAAAACAAAATCCTTATTAAATGAACTGCATATAAGCGATATCGAGGCGTATGGCGTAAACCCTCGCACCGCACGTCGCAATCGGATTACCCACTTTGATGAATGTGGCGTGGTGCTGGCGATAGAAGAGCCCAGACCAAGTGGCGTTGAATCGCTAGAAGTTTTCCTACAGCAACTGGCCACCCATGAATGGGAACAGGTATTTCTAGCAAATCGAGGGCGTTGGCATGCTGAAGTAACGCCCTATGTATTTGGGCATGCGAATTTAGAAATGATGCTGAACCCGTTTATTGGGCTTACTGGAAAGTGGCTCGCGGTTTCAGTGCCTCAAGGATTTAGTGAGCTCGATAAATGGCAACAACGCGCCGTACTCGACGATGCAATGTCAGCCCGAATTTCAGCACTCGATGCTTTTCAGATCACACCGCTCTTAAAGCCCCTTCCTTTGTTAGGCGTGCCTTTATGGCATTCACCGCAGGATGCGAAGTTTTATCAAAATAAAGATTATTTCAGGCCGTTACGACAAGGGGCTAAGCCAACGAAACAGCTGCCGCTGTGGGTGTAATACCAATCCGCATAGATCATTGCCCACTCAGAAGGCGCTGGCAAGTTTCCTAGCAAAGCGTGGGAATGCAGGAATGGCTGTTCCCTTTCAATTCCCAGAATGAAGCTAGGAAGCTTGCTAGACCTTCCCGAAGGGCGAGTTTAAAATGTCCGTACTCTTTGTTGTGTCACCTTGATGTAGAACCACTATACCTGCGGTAACACGCCGCGATTACGAACATTTTAACTCTTGCTGAGTGGGTAATGATC
>NZ_JBHNYX010000048.1:0-29004 GCF_054960505.1 Alteromonas sp. G4i13
CACCACCACAGTGAGTCGAACAGTGCTAAAGCACTACGCGCCATGCCCGGCGCACCACCATAAAAAAACGATGACCGAAGTCATCGTTTTCTCTGAATTTTGAGTTTCCTTCTCAGCGATCCCTTGCGACTAAAATCTTCCCGATTAAAATCCGTATACGCCCCTTTCCTTCTTTTCTCACATCATCCTGCGTGAGCTGTTCTTCCTGAACAGATCCCTTTCCATTATTCCTATATAAGCTGTACATCCTGCTACAGCATTCTCCATCCCGGAGTTGTCCTTTTAGGCCTTCCCGACCGGTCCTTTATCCTTAAACAGAGTTCCTTACCCTGTCTTACTCATCCTGAGCAATCCCAAGTTCGTCCGTGTGTCTTCCTGACTCGTCGTGTTTCCTTGTGACACGTTCATAGTACGCTTATAACTAAAGAACGCTAATCCACTGTCGGATATTTTTGCGTCAACTTTGCCGGCCAAAGCTGACAAAAATAAATTTAATTCATATTTTTCATTACGTTAAAAATGAAGCGACGTTTTTAGCACAGACAAGCATCCACCATATCTCACAGCTTTGTAAGATATTTCGTACAAGAAGAAAGGGAAATCGTCTTATCCTTTTGGCTAAGTTCCAAACATCGAAAATTTGCGTACTCAAAGAAACAGTCGGGGAGCTTTATAATCTGGGATTAAAAGATTGCATAGTCTGTCTGCAATTCGGTATAAGTATAGCTAAGTGTTGCAGTAGCGCCAGAGCAGGCCACTATTAACCCGCAGCCATGTATGAAAACGGACTTTATAAATGACCTCAGCCCATCCCCTCAATAAAGCAAAATTAGTGCATGGTATCCTGGCCGCTTTAAGTGTGGGCTTAATACTCTGGGTAGTGAGACAAGAAGTCAATCTGTTGCTGATGCTTGGTGTTTTTAACCTGGTTTGGATAGTGCAGTGGTACAAAACCATGCCCGACGCCACGGTAAAGGATCCGGTAAAGTATGTAACGTTTAACAACGGTCATATTCAGTTTGGCTCAACCTCAATTACGCTCCACAAAGTGACACGGGTGGCGTTAGAAACCACAAGGGAACATTGCTATTTTTCCCTCCCCTATAATCCAACAACACCGGGAAATCCGCCGGGCTTTGTTTTTCCCGCCAGCAAAGCAGTGGAGTTTAAACGCTATCTTCAGACAGAACTTGGTGATATTCATTTTATCCATTAGTGAGCTGCACCGTTAATAGATAAGTAATAACAGTCCTTTACGCTGCGCACAGGAAGTTGCCAATTGCCTGCTAACTGGCAAGCAAGTTACCAGTCACCCTGCTTTCGCTCGTTCGACACAAAAACAACAAAACAATTTAACTTCATAGACTTACGATAGTTTAATCGGTAAATTTTAGTTTGGCACCCGTTTTGCTAAATGTTGTTAATTAAAGAAATGCTAAAGCAGTAGCCATTACAATAAAGTTGTTGTTAAACATCTATACAGGCAACAACACATTAATAACTGTTCGATTTCGCAGTAAGGTAAAAACATGACACGTACACAAAAAATATCCAGCGGCCTTCTACTCACACTTGCTACCACCGCACCGGCCTTTGCGCATACCGGTCACGAGACGGTTCAGAATGCTTTTTTGGCTGGTTTGTCGCACCCCCTGATGGGTATTGATCACCTTATTGCCATGGTAGCAATGGGCTACTGGGCGTCAGGTTTTGCAGGTAAACAATGCAAGGCCATGCTTGCCGCATTTTTTGCATTATTGATTGGTGGTTTTTCATTAGGCTTAGCAGGTTTCAGCTTTTCGTTTATGGAAACGGGCATCGTCCTGACATCTGTAATCACCGGCTTACTTATTGCCACTCGTAAGAACGTAACTCAGGGCCTGGCGGTTAGCCTGGCTGCCTGTTTTGCAATGTTTCACGGTTTTGCCCATGGTCTCGAGACCGCCGGCTCCGTCCCTTATCTGTTTGCTTCAGGTTTCCTCGTTACCAGCGCCACACTGGTAGCGGCGGGCTTTGCTGTGTCGAAACTGGTCTCGCGTAGCATCCCTTCTGCAAACAGAGTTATTGGGCTGGTAATTGCAATGATGGGAGTATCGTTGTTTTCAATTTAGGTGACCCACACCAACTATTGAATGCCATGGGCGGGAGCCGATCTTAGGGTCGGCTCCTTTTTTGCGTTATTAACACCGATGGCTTCATATAATGTTGCGCTAACACATTATAAGCCAGCACAACCTTCACTAACTCAATTGCATATTACCGGAATGTTACCGTAAGCTATTAAGATTAAATAATATGTAAGGCATTCAGGGATGAGTGAGTCAGCTTTTTACTGTAAGCCCTTTCAAACCGTCTTGCGGTGCTGATATGAAAACAGAAAAAGAAATTCTCGCTGAATTTACAGCCCTTGTTTTTGAAAAGGGACAGCCATCAGCCATGGATATTTTTACCAAACAGAATCTGTTAAAAGGATCTTTAACTTCTGTAAGGCTGGCAGCTAACGACGCATTAGAACTGTCTGCTTTAATGCGCCAGGATGAACAGAACAAGTTGAATCTTAAAATGAAGGAGAGCGGTTTACCTTCTCTCACTACGATGCATAATAAGGCATTCAGAAACTTTCTTAAGATTGCCAATCGGGGCATCATCAAAAAAGAACAAGAGTACCAGCTGGTGCGCTCTGTATCAGAAACAACTATTTTAAGTTTGGAACAACAGTCCATTGCTTATAAATTGTTGGAGAGCTACGAACAAACGCACAGCTAACAAAAAATTATGTAAGCGCTAGCAGATCCGCGGCAGTTGCTCACCCACCAGCATATCCAGAATGCGCTCTCCGCCAAAGTGAGTTTTCACCAGCACGCGGTTATAGTTCGATTCAATGACTTCACCAATAATAGCTGAATCTTTACCGGCCGGGTGATTACGCATCGCCTCAAGCACCGCCTCAGCTTTATCGGCCGGGACTGCCGCAACGAGTTTACCTTCATTAGCAAAATACAGTGCATCGAGCCCCAGGATCTCGCAGACACCGCGCACGGTATCTCTTACCGGGATATGTTCTTCCTGCAAACGAATACTGACGGCGGATGACTCAGCGAATTCACATAAAACCGTAGCCACACCGCCCCGGGAGGCATCACGAATAGCGTGCACATCCGGACACGCTTTCAACATGGTTTGGACTAACTCATTTAACGCCTGGCAGTCGGTTTCCAGCGTCACATCGAGCGCCAGATCACCGCGGGCATTAAGTATTGCCGCGCCATGATCGCCTATCAGGCCATTAACAATAATTTTGTCGCCTACCCGGCAGTTAGACGCTGAAATATCAACGCCTTCAGGGATCACCCCTATGCCACTGGTATTGATAAAAATTTTATCGCCTTTGCCTTTCGGTACCACTTTGGTGTCGCCGGTGACGATGGTCACTCCGGCCTTATCAGCGGCGGCTTTCATTGACGCAACCACACGCCGCAGGAGCTCAACATCGAGCCCTTCTTCTAAAATCATACCGCAAGACAAATACTTTGGGATCGCGCCAGACACAGCAATATCATTTACCGTCCCGTTCACCGCCAGCGAGCCAATATCGCCGCCCGGAAATTCTACAGGGTCTACCACGTAAGAATCGGTGGTAAACGCCAATTGTGCGCCACTTTGCATTAGTTCAGCCAATTCAAACCGAGCCTGATCTTCCAGTTGCTCCAGGTCGGGATTAGCGAAGGTCCCCACAAATACATCTTCAATCAGATCGCGCATGGCCTTGCCGCCTGCGCCATGAGCCATGGTGATGGTTTTGGCCCGCAGGGTCCGTTTAGGTTTATTCATACTGCTTACTCGGTTAGTTAAACGGCTTGTTTTACGTCGATTTTGCCATAGCTGTAGTAGGCGGAACAGGCGCCCTCAGTCGATACCATCAACGCGCCAATAGGTGTTTCGGGGTTGCACTGCTCGCCAAACAATTTGCACTCCCAGGGCTTGAGAACCCCCTTGAGCACTTCGCCACACTGGCAGGCTTTAGGATCGGCCACGTGGGCAGGCTCTACGGCAAATAAGCGTTCAGCATCAAATCGGGCGTATTTTTCACGAATGCGCACCCCTGAATGGTCGATTGACCCCAGGCCCCGCCACTCAAAAAATTCGCGCAGCTCGAACACTTCACCAACGGCTTTCAGGGCGTTATTGTTACCCTGCTCGGGAACAATTCGTTTGTACTGATTTTCCACCAGCGCCTTGCCATCACGGATTTGCTCTACCACCATCAGCATGGACTGCAGAATATCCAGCGGCTCAAAACCGGCAATCACCAGCGGGCGTTTATAATGACTGGCAATAAAATCATAAGGCGCTTTACCAATCACCATCGATACATGACCGGGCCCTAAAAAGCCATCGATAACCATATCTGGTGAATCCAGAATCGCCTTGATGGTAGGAATGATGGTGATGTGGTTGCAGAACAGCGAGAAGTTTGTGATGCCTTCCCTATCCGCCTGTAGTAGCGTTAATGCCGTACTCGGCATAGTGGTTTCGAAACCCAACCCAAAAAACACCACGTTTTTATGCGGATTTTTACGGGCAATATCCAGTGCATCCATGGGGGAATAAACCATACGTACATCACAGCCATCAGAATTGGCCTGTTGCAGGCTTTTTTTCGAGCCTGGCACACGCATGGCATCACCAAAAGTGGTAAATATCACATCAGGTTGTTCAGCAATGGCAACGCAGTCGTCTACTCTTCCCATCGGCAGCACACAAACCGGGCAGCCAGGCCCATGTACCATTTCAATCTTATCGGGTAACAATTCTTCCAGTCCGTAGCGAAAAATAGAGTGCGTATGGCCTCCGCATACTTCCATTATTTGTAACGGGCGTTGGGCGGTGGTGGGGATTTCCTCTACCACGGCATGGATGCGTTCAAGCACTCGCCGGGCCATTTGAGGATCGCGAAACTCATCGACAAACTTCATTATTTCTTCTCCTGAGACAACCGGTTGTCAGCCAGCAGGCTGTGCACCAGATCCCATAAAATGTGATAGCAGGCCAGGTGACATTCCTGAATGCGGTGAATACTGTCGCTGGGTACGGTAATACAATCATCGGTGAGTTGTTGTCGTTGCAGCTCTCCACCGGTTCGGCCGGTAAAGGCAATCACGCTCAGATCCATGGCCCGGGCTTTTTTGCAGGCTTCGATTAAGTTGGCTGAGTTGCCACTGGTGGAGAACACCACCAGCGTATCACCGGGGCTGGCCAGCGCGGATAACTGCCGGGTGATGACATGTTCGGTACCCACATCATTACTCACTGCCGTCATCATCGCGGTATCCTGAGATAAGTTGATAGCTGGCAGCGCTTTGCGACCGGTAGTAACCGGGTGCATAAACTCTACAGCCAGATGCGCGGCATCACAGGAAGAACCGCCATTGCCTGCGGTTAACAATTTTCCCTGTTGTGCATAACTGTCCGCAATGCGTTTTGCAGCAGCCAGCAAGGTCTTGCTGTGGCGCTCAAAAAAAGCCTGCTTCACGGCGATACTGTCACGCGCTTTAGCCTGAACAGAGGCAACCAGGGCACTATCTAACTCGTCGTTATCATTAGGGTTAACAGCCGGAGCCTGGCCGGTAAAGGGGTACAATGCCGACAGAACTGACTGGTTATCGGTAGGCTCGCTCATCACCGTTATCCCTGCGCACCCTGCTGCATGGCGTCGAGTTCTTCCTGTAACTCACCAATCTCAGCAAGAATCTCCAGCGTTCGCCGGGCTTCTTCCTCATCGATAATGCTCATGGCAAAGCCCACATGCACCAGCGCCCAGCTACCCACTAAAGTTTGCAGGTTACCATCAGCAGGCACCACACAACTTAAGTTAGCTTCGCGTTTTACACCGGAAACCTGAACAATGCCGGTTTGCATGGCCTCATCGCTGATCGCGACAATCTGGCCGGGGATCCCTAAACACATACTGATATTCCCCTTAATGCTGTTTACTGGTTTCTGAGTCGCCGGATTTCTCAAGCTCGTAGCGTTCCAGCTTGGAACGCAATCCTACCCGCGATAAACCCAGTTCCAGTGACGCGCTGCTTTTATTCCAGCGATGGCGGATCAACGTCTCGCGCAGAATGCGTTTTTCCAGCAGCTCAACCTTTTCTTTTAGCGTGCCTTCAAGGCCAGCAAACATATCAATGTCTTCATCCTCTCCGCCAGGCGCCGCTCTTAAGACCCGCGGATTGAGCAGGTCTGCAGTTAGCCATTCGCCTTCACACATTACCAGCATGCGGCGTACCTCATTTTGTAATTCACGCACGTTACCCGGCCAGCTGTACCGTTTCATACAGGCGATGGCTTCTTCACTAAAACCTTTTACCGGCTTGTCGAATTGATGCATGGCGGTTTGTAAAAAGCTGTTTGCCAGTACCGGAATATCTATCGTACGGCGAGACAATGCCGGCAGCTCCAGGGTGACTTCGGCTAAACGAAAATACAGATCCTGCCTAAACCGGCCGGCGCGCACTTCTTCTTCGAGGTCTCGGTTGGTTGAAGCCACTACCCGCACATTGACCTTGCGGCGCTGTTGCTCGCCGAGGCGGCGAATTTCACGCTCTTGCAGAACCCGCAACAATTTAACCTGAAATGCCGGGCTGATCTCACCAATCTCATCCAGAAAAATAGTGCCGCCATCAGCCTGTTCAAACAGACCCACATGGTCGGTAATCGCGCCGGTAAACGATCCTTTTTTGTGGCCAAACAATTCAGATGCCAACAGTTCATCGGGCATGGCACCGCAGTTTTCTACCACAAACGGCCGGTCTGAACGCAAGCTGTTGTAATGCAGCGCCCTGGCAAAGAGTTCCTTACCCGCACCAGATGGGCCGGTGATCAGCACCGAGACATCATAAGGCGCAATTTTGCTGACCTGGTCACAGATTTTATTCAGCGGGCTTTGCGCATGGCGTTTTATCTCTTCAAGCTGAAAGCTATTACGCAGATGGGCTTTTTTCTCACTAACCTGCTGCTCGGCCTGCTCTTCGGTAAGACGCATCTCCATATTCAGCAGTGCATTCTCACTTTGTAAGGCGCACATCCGGCACGCACTGCGGATAATCATTAGCAGACTTTCCGGGTGCCAGGGTTTGGTGATGTACTGCAAAATACCTGCTTCGTTGAGGCCTTTGATAATGTCTTCTGAGTCGGTATAGCCAGACAAAATAAGCCGGGCGACCTGAGGCCAGCGATCCCGCACTTCGGTTAGCAATTCCACACCGGTACGATCCGGCATGCGCTGATCGCACAGGATCACCTGCACGTCATGGCTTCTCAGTAATTCCAGCGCCAGGTCGGCGCTATTGGCAGTTAATACGTCAAACTCTTCATCCAGAGTTCGCTCAAGAGTTTCAAGCGAACGGACTTCATCATCAACGCATAACAGAATAGGACGTTGAGATGTGGTCATTATAAGATTGCCTTAAACTGCTCTACCTGTTGTTGCAAAAGATAAATACGCGATTCAATGATGGCTGCCCGTTTGGTGTTGATCCAATCAAGCCACTCCTGCATGCCCTCGCCGCTTTTGGCTGACAGCTGAATAATACGGATTTCCGGATTGACCCGTTTGGCGTACTCAATGCATTTCTCGACATCAAAATCCAGATACGGCAGCAGGTCAGTTTTATTCAGGATCATCAATTCTGAAGCATGGAACATATCCGGATACTTCAGCGGTTTGTCTTCGCCTTCGGTGACCGAAAGAATCGACACTTTTGCCGCCTCGCCCAAATCAAACGAGGCCGGGCAAACCAGGTTACCGACATTCTCGATAAACAGCACGCCGCCGGTCATCCCGGAAAAGTTCTCCATGGCATGACCGACCATGTGCGCATCGAGGTGGCAACCTTTGCCGGTATTGATCTGAATAGCCTGAACGCCGGTTTCGCGGATGCGGTCTGCGTCATTGGCCGTTTGCTGATCGCCTTCAATTACGCCTACGGTGTAACGGTCTTTAATGCGGTTAATGGTTTCAGTCAGTAAGGTGGTTTTACCTGATCCCGGGCTGGAAACCAGATTGAGCACAAACAACGACTGTTGTTCAAAGCGTACCCGGTTTTGCGCGGCGTACTGGTTATTTTTACCCAGAATATCCTGCTCAATTTGCACCATTCGGCTTTGACTAAGGCCTGCCACATGGGCATGAGCAGGGCCTTTGCCGAAGTGAATGTTATCGCCATCACTTTCAATGCCGCTGTGGTCATGCTGGTCTTCATGACTGTGAGCGTGTGAATGGTCGTGACTATGTCCACCATGATGGTCGCCATGATGGTGATGATGATCATGGTCGTGATGATGATGCCCGTGGGCATGTGAATGATCATGACTATGCCCATGAATATGAGTGTGATCATGGCTATGCCCGTGGGCGTGTCCCTCATGCCCTTCTATTTTAACTTCACCTTCTGAACAACCGCAAACCGTACACATGTTTATGCCACCTCTAGTTCTTTTATTCTCATTTCTTCACCCTGCGTTATCTGTAAGTGATAACTGCCACAAACAGGGCAACTGTCATAGCGTTGCGTGACCGGGACGGTATCCAGACACTGCAAACAGAAGGCTTTTCCCGGCATTTTTATAATGTGCAGGCTGGCGCCTTCGGCCAGACTTCCTCTTATTACTGCATCGAAACAAAACGTTAGTGCGTCGGCTTCGATAGTGGCGAGCGGGCCAATCTCGACCCACACCGCTTTGACTTTTTCAAACGACTGGCTCACGGCCTGTTCTTCTAATACCTGCAGGATCCCTTCTGCAATAGACATCTCATGCATGGACTAACTCCAACTGCCACGACACACAAGGGTCGAGAAGTTTTATCAGGGTTTCCGCCACCGGGGTTACCTGATCCCAGGGTAAATATAGCCCTTCCAGCATGGTTTTGAGACTCCCCTGGGGATGAAAATTCCACTCAGTGGGGGCAATAATCTGGTATTTAGCTACGTGATTACGGTTATCCAGTTCAACTTTATGTAGCAGTGAACCTCTGGCCGTTTCGACTACAGAGCAGCCGCGCACGCCTGTACCCTCAGCCTGACTAAACTGATGCTGGCGGACTATTGATCTGAGCCTCATTGGCGCTGTGGTTATTTCACGGTAAAGCGAGCGCAGGCGACTTTCAATTAAAAATCCCCTGGCTTCAATATTTTGTCGAGCCCAACGGCCAGTCTCGGCCGGTGCTCCGTTAACGGTTGGCTGATGACAAAATTGTTCCGCTTCCGCAGCCTTTAACGATGTCAACACTACCGTCAGCTGTTGCGACTCAGTTAAGTTTAACGTTTTTGCGGCCAGTCCTAACGGGTATTTACCGCAGGCTTTCAACAACTGACATACCTGGGTTGATAATCCCATCGTTGCTAACGAGGATCCTGCCTGGTTGGCCGGTAATAATGGCTTAATAACCTCTTCCAGTTGCCGGGCCAATTGCTCTAGCGCCGGCTGACAACCCGCCTCACCGGATGTTGCCGAAGACAGGGTTAAACTCCAGTCAAGTTGCTTACGGCACTGATTAAACCAGTCCACCACATTACTCATTCTGGATTTATGTTGCGGCGCCCAGTTGGTCACCCAGCTAAACACTTGCTCCCGTAAAGACTCTGCAAATAATAGCGTATCCCGGGCTTGTTTGATGACTAACGTTTCGCTAATGCCAGCGGCGCTCTCTACGGCTCTGAGCGCGGCGATTAACTGCCCCATCCCGCAAATATAAAAGAGCGATGGCATCATCGCCAATACCCGATCAACCGGTTTTTCCCTGAACAGGCGGGTAACGGCAAACGGGCGGGTATTGTTTATCTCAACGGCTTTGATATGGTCACGGTTATAACAAATGGTTACTTGTATGCCGCCGGTAAGCGGATTAGTCGCTGTGTTATGCGCTTTACTTCCGGCAGCCAGTTCTGCAGCAATATTCATGGTCTGCTGTCCTCCCGCCGGGCGAAGTTGCCGGTTAAGAATGCCCGGCGACTCACCTGTGGCGTCTCATCATCGGCCACTTGCTGTGCACTCCCTGCATCACAGTCTTGTGCATCAAGCTCAGCGGCCTGGCGCATTTCGCTATGAACCGTATAGCTTTGATGTCGTTCTGAAGGCGCAACGTTTTCGGCATCAAACAACGCTGCCAACACTTCCTGCGCGGTTTCCATCGCTATGCTCTGTGATGAAAACTCAAACATCGGTGAAAACACCGAGCAGGTGGCAAAATCGCCACATTCTCCGGCATAAGCACGGATAAACTCGTATTGGCCGGAGGGCAATTTCTGACGAAATTTAGCACCAACCTGCTGAACGTTATGATGAGACGCCTCGCCCGGGAGCAACACAATATTCATACACCAGGGCGTAACGATAATGCCCAGCCAATTGTCTTCCCATGACAAAAATTCGGTCGCATCCACTGCGAGCTTATTATTGTATACCGGCAGGCCTGCCATTTTGCGGGCTACCGATTCATAGAAAGCGACAACTGCTGTACCGTTTGACACTGTTAGTCCTCTATCACCATAAACTGATCGCGGTCACCATCACATTCCGGACACCGCCAATGGTCAGGCAGGTCGACAAACGCCGTGCCTGGTGGAATTTGCCAGACCTCATCACCTTCCGCCGGGTCGTAAACATACCAGCATATCTTGCATTCCAGTCTGGCCTGCTTATCTATCCGGCTGGCGTCGCCTAAATAACTGCCTTCAAAACCCTGAAAACTCATTCTGCCTTCCTATACCAGTGCATCGCGAATTTCAGACAGACGGACCGCTGAATCGGCCAGATCCTCGGGGGCGGCGCAAGCCACTGCGGGTATTGCCACAATTTCCAGAGTGTCCAGGATTAGTTGGTCGGTACTGTTGTAATACTGCACTCGCCACAGGCCATCCACCTGAGTCGACGTGATCCGGCAGTTGCCGTATCCGCGGGACAAAATGGTGACACTGCCGGTACCGGTAGTTTCGGTCAGACTGTAGTGGTCTTCAGGCGAAAAAGGTAACAACGACAGGTTTATTACATGCGAAGCCATCCCTGGGTCGCGCTGGTAGTCAACTGAGGTATCCGCAATTTCTATCAATACTGAAGGCGCATTCAGTAGTCCTTCTGGCAGGCTGGCGATTCGGGCGGGTAAATCCACCTTAGTGGCAAATGCCTGGTCTTTCACACATTCGGGGATCTCTGCCACCTCAATAGCTTCTGCAGTCACGTTACCCTGCTCGTCAAAGGTACGTAAACGCCAGATACCGGCCATTACCGTTTCCTGAATTCTGACCGGCTTATCGCCATCGATCAGAACGCTCACCTCGCCTTCACCGAGGATTTGATTAAGCAGGTTTAAGTCTGCCTCTGGTAGCTCAGTAAGCGTCATAATGCTGCTCTGACCGTTTTCGTTGATCTGGCCAAGCATAAGCTGGATATCGGCGAGGATACTCATGGCCTGAGGGCAACGTTCCAGCTCACTTTCTTCCGGAAACGATGGCATATCATAGGTGTTCATTTCCGATGGCATCTTCATGTAATCAAGCACCATGTCGCCTTCTGACTGGCTGCCCGGCCCGATTGGGACATTGACGATGTTTATACTGTTATCACGCATGTTGTTCCCCTATTGTCCGCAACTTTTACTCACCGGATTAAACACTACCGGAATACCGATACCCGGATCAGGGCGGGGCTCCAGCGTCAGAATTCGATTGATTTCGTGTACGTAGTCATCCCAGTTTTGCACTTTGGTAATGGCGTCGAGATACTGGCCATGCTTAAGAAACACCAGTGCCGGCCACGCCATAAAGTTATAACGGCCGCGACAGGCGGTTTGAATATCTTCAGATACCACCGCCGGGGTAAGCTGAGGAAACTGTTTGATCAGCTCTGGCAGGATCACAGCTACATCCAGGCTTTCCGGAAAGCGTTTAGGATCTTCGGTTAAAAACAGTACACTAATTGGTGTCTGCTCTATGAAACCTTCAAAATTATCGTCATCGAGTAAAGGGTAACCTAACTCGTCGATAAGACGATTGATCAGCGGTGAGTTCATAGTGTTCTCTTATCTTGTGTTATTTTAAAAGCGGTTTTAAATGGTCTGGTAGCTCAGGCTCGCGCTCGACCAGATCTTTAAAGCAATCGTCGAGATCAACACTTTGCCCGCACATCACCCGTTCTATAGCGCTGACGGCCTCTTCCACCTGTTGTGCCCGCGCTTCAGTGAGCACTTCCCGGGCAGCGTCTAAAAAGACTAACAACCAATCACCTGGTACTACATCGCCCACCAGCGATATATCAATCCAGCGCTGCTCTGCGCCACGCTGACAGTAAGCCTTGTGGCTGTCGGTGTGAATTACCTGAAACGGCACGCCAATACACATTACTTGGTACTTTCCCCTACAGCACTGCCTATGACACGGCTATCACCGGTACGGCAGGCTGCCTGCTCATCCGGGCGGCCCTGCTCATACTCACTCAGGTTTAACTGACCCGGCGCCAGTGCCTGCGACGTCCCCGCGCTTCGTTGCGCAGAAATACCAAACTGCGTCAGGTAGGCCAGCGCAATGTCGATAGCGGGTTGCACCTGCGCCTTTACTTCTTCGCGCAAACTGCCGCCAAAATCTTCCAGCTCAACCGGCTGACACCCCACCAGCAACAAATCTGCCGGGTAATGACCGGTAAACTCGGCCATGGCTAACACTTCCTGAAAACCGGTCTGATGCAGACTCATCTGTTTAGCGCCCATAAATTTAGGCACTTCGTCGTTATAGATGGTTTTTAAGGTGCCTGGTGCAAGGCCGTAATCAATAGCGTCGAACACCACCAGCACATCGGCTTCCTGAACATGCTGTACCAGATAAATGCCCTGGGTACCGCCATCCATGATCTTTACGTTTTCGCCAAACTCGTAATTCTGGTTGAGCGCCTCAACACAGCGAACACCAAACCCCTCATCGGCCCATAACACATTGCCAATGCCCAAAATAAGTATTTGCTTTTCATTCAATCGACTTTGCACGGTGTAAAACTCAAACTCTCTGGCGCTTGCGCTAATTACATTTTATTTACATACATCAAGTTGCATGCCAACTTAGTAAAAAATCAGGAATCACCGTATGGCGGGGTGTCACGGGGGGCGTTACAAGTAACCACAATAATATAAAGGATATAGATATAACAACACTATTCACCAATTGGAAAGTTACTAACCACCCTCTTTAACAAATCGGCGGCTGGCATCGTACAGCTCCCAAAGCTGTTGTTTTTCCAACCAAAACATCGGCGTAGTCTGAAAGTGTCGGGCCAGTCTGATAGCGGTATCGGCAGAGATCGCACGTTGGCCTTTGATAATTTCGTGTACACGTCGGCGGGATATGCCTAACAGTCGCGCCAGCTCAGACTGGCTGATATGCAGCGGTTTAAGATAACAACGCTCAAGAAATATACCGGGATGTTCAGGCTTGCGACTACTCAGGCAGTGGCTGCGAACATTGAGATTGAAGGCTGTCATCCGGTTGCTCAGAATAGTCATTAAAATGGGTTAAAGAAAAAGGGACGCAGGCGGGGTCAACAATTGCCTGCATCCCTCTGAGGAGCCTCAATCCGGCTTATCGTCCTTAAACATCCGCCAGCCGCTGATCATGGTGGAGATCAGACTTTGACGTGACATGATGTCTTCACGAATTGCCACATAGACATGGATCATAATAAAAGTGATCAGATACCACATGCCCAGGCGATGCCAGGTATGCACATCCTGACTCTGGCCAAACAGCGGGATCACCCAGCCAAACAACGTATCCTGCCAGCTTCCCTGCCCGGCACCTTCACTGTAAAGCGCAAAGCCTGTGAAGATCATAAAGATCATGCCGAGGATGAAGAAAAAGAACATGCCCAGTTGTGCCAGCGGGTTGTGACCGATGTACTTCTTGGGCGTCTTTTCCATAAACAGGTACCAGCGTACCTCGTGCCATACCTCTTTCCACCAGGCTTTCACAAAAAACTTGGGGAAGAACAGTTCACGGGAATGATGGTTCCCTACCAGTGCCCAGTACAACCGGCCGATAAAGCCCACGGTTACCACGTAAGCCGCGGCAAAGTGGGCAAAGCGAATGTAACCCATCAGGAAATTATCGCTGGCTTCCCCCGGTAAAGTGGGTAAAGGCTGACCGATAAAATACCCCGTCACGCACAGCGTGATGATGGAAAACACGGTTATCCAGTGCCATAAGCGCACTGGCGCCTCATAAACATAGACCGCGGTTTGACGGCGGGTGATAACCTTCTCATCACCACTGTGATGGTTATCCGTAAGCTGACTTCTCTCAACAGCTTTGCTTTTCACTGACGTAGACATAATTGAGTCTCCAGAGAGAGCAACAGAGTGCTCTCTTAACGAATTTTCACTTTAGTCAGTTCCTGACCGTCTTCACTCATTACGTGTGTGGAACAGGCCAGACACGGGTCAAAGCTGTGTAAAGTTCGCAGGATTTCAACCGGCTCATCAGGGCGCTCCATGGGCGTATTAAGCAATGACGCTTCAAACGCACCGATATTGCCTTCTGAATCACGTGGAGAACCATTCCAGGTAGTCGGTACCACTGCCTGATAGTTTTCAATTTTACCGTCTTTAATCTTAATCCAGTGACCCAGTGCACCGCGCGGCGCCTCGTTGGTGCCCACACCCTTGGCTTCTTTCGGCCAGGTTTTTGGATCCCATTTTTCCACATTGGCGGTAGAGGTATCACCGTTTTTAATGTTATTGACCAACTGATGCCAGTCATCCAGCATAGAGTCGACACACAGCTCAGAATCCAGTGCTCGCGCCAGGGTTCGGCCCAGCGTTGAAGGCAGGAACTGTTTTAAACCGAGGTCCATACCAGTGGCCTGGTTAAACGCCGACAGTGAGCGGTCAACTTGTTCCTGAACGTACTCTTTGCCAGAAGCATAAGCCACGATGTAGCGAGACAGCGGGCCCACTTCCATGGCATGACCTTTCCAGCGCGGTGATTTAATCCAGCTGTACTTAGCGCTTTCATCAAGCTCTTTAATATTTGTTTTGGTGCCTTTAAAGTTTGGCCCCAGTTCAAATTTCGCTTCTGTTTCACCGTCCCAGGGGTGCAGGCCTTTAGCGCCGTTAGCATACTGATACCAGCTGTGGTCCACGAACTCCTGAATTTCATCCGGATTACGCACATCCACCGGGTGTATCTCATCCCAGTTGCCATTGATAATCGCGCCAGCCGGAATGAGGTCGGTGGATTTATCGCCCGGTACCACTGTGTGCGTACCATAACTCAGCACGTTAGAAGCAGCCAGACCGCCGCCGTACAGCCAGTCTTTATAAAGCGTTGCAATAGCAATCACGTCCGGAATATAAACGTTCTTAATGAAGGCTTCGGCCTCGCGAATACGCTCCAGCACAAAGTTCAGGCTGGTCATATTGACTGGCGCGCCGGATGAGCCGGTACCGTCGAGATTAATCGCACATGGCACACCGCCAACCATAAAGTTAGGGTGTGGGTTCTTACCGCCGAAGATAGTGTGGATCTTAACGATCTCTTTTTGCATATCCAGCGCTTCAAGGTAGTGCGCCACCGCCATCAAATCCGCTTCAGGCGGCAGTTTATAAGCCGGGTTACTCCAGTAACCATTAGCAAATAACCCTAACTGGCCGCTTTCGATAAACTTCTTAATGCGGGTTTGCACGTCGCGGAAATAACCCGGACTGGACAGTGGATGTGACGACGATATTTTCTGCTGTAGGGCAGAGGTAGCTTTCGGATCGGCTTTCAGCGCATTAACCGGGTTCACCCAGTCCAGCGCATGTAGGTGATAAAAGTGCACCACATGATCGTGGATATTCAGGGTCTTATCCATCAGATGCCGAATAAGGTGCGCATTTAACGGAATATCAATGCCCAGCGCATCTTCTACCGCACGCACACTGGTGAGTGCGTGACAACCGGTACACACTCCACAAATACGTTCAACGAATGCCCAGGCATCACGCGGGTCACGGCCTTTTAAAATGACTTCCAGACCTCGCCACATGGTGCCGGTGGATACCGCATTGCGGATAATGTTGTTGTCGTCAACGTTAACCTCGCAGCGCATGTGACCTTCAATACGTGTCACCGGGTCCACCACAATACGGCGGCCAGAACTGTCGAGTAATTTAGAATTTAACGGCGTGTTCATTATTCTTGTTCTCCCTTATGCTGCGCGCGTTTCACCGCACTAACGGCAGCATGGGCAGCAATCGCTGCACCTACACCACCAGCAACGGCAGTGCCTACTTCATCAGCGTTCGATTCGATACCGAACTGGTTAATGTCAGT
Source organism: Alteromonas sp. G4i13 (assembly GCF_054960505.1). NCBI lineage: Bacteria > Pseudomonadati > Pseudomonadota > Gammaproteobacteria > Alteromonadales > Alteromonadaceae > Alteromonas > Alteromonas sp. G4i13. The sequence goes on from NZ_JBHNYX010000048.1 coordinate 16,359, forward strand.
CAGACGGTCATAGAAGGAACCTTTGTCCCAGAAGCCATCTTCGGAACAGCCGATACAACCGTGGCCGGCCTGAATTGGGAAGGACGTGCCTTCGTTCCAGCGTACGGTTGAACAGGCGTTATAAGTTGTTGGCCCTTTACAACCCACTTTGTAAAGGCAGTAGCCTTTTCGCGCGCCCTCGTCATCCCACTGTTCAACAAACTGACCGGCGTCAAAGTGCGGCCGGCGATAACATTTGTCGTGGATACGCTGGCTGTAAAACATCTTCGGACGTCCCTGACGGTCCAGTTCCGGTACCTTGCCGAAAGTCAGCATATAGGTAATTACGCCGGTCATTACCTCTGCAATGGGCGGACAACCCGGCACTTTAATGATGGGCTTATCTTTTATCACTTTATGAATAGGCACCGCCTGAGTGGGGTTTGGACGAGCGGCCTGAACGCAGCCCCATGAGGCGCATGAACCCCAGGCAATAATGGCCGCCGCGTCTTTGGCGGCATGCTTAAGCTGGTCAAGGAATGGCTTACCACCAACGATACAGAACATGCCGTCTTCATTCAGCGGCGGATTACCTTCTACAGCCAGGATGTACTTACCCTTATACTTCTGCATGGTCTCTTCAAGAATCGCTTCGGCCTGATGGCCTGCTGACGCCATTAACGTATCGTCGTAATCCAGTGAGATCATCGACAGTACAACGTCTTTCACCAAGGGGTGTGCAGAGCGAATAAAGGATTCAGAACAACAGGTACATTCCAGTCCGTGCAGCCACAGCACGGGGGTACGCTCCTTGGTCTCCATGGCATTGGCAATACGCGGTGCAAACGCAGGGCCCAGGCCTAATGCAGCAGCAGTCAGGCTACAATACTTCAGAAAACTGCGACGGGTAATCCCCTGTCGCCGCATGACTTCGTAAAAGGTCTCTAATTGGGACATTCGGTCCTCCGGCAGTGATACCGCTGAAGTTACACTTACCTCAAATTTGCACGGCCAATCGGTCTTGGTTTTTGTTCTGATGTAAGTTGCGTTCAGCTATTATTTTTCTAATAACACAGCGTGGTGTTTTGTTAGTACGCACAAATCAGAATGCAAACAACAGACCAACTACAAAAACCATTTATTTTCATAAAGTTAGAATAAATCGAGAGAGAGTTACCTGAAGTCTACTTACCACTAGAAGAGGAAAGCGGAAAGTCTTTTTACACTGTGTTAACGGTGTTTCCAGACAGTAATTAATGAGGGGATGGCAGAGCAGAAGCTATGCCGGATAAAGCTGATTTTATTGATTTTTTGCCAGAGCAACCAGGGCCTGACCAAAGGCTATCCCGCCGTCATTCGCCGGCAATTGCTGATGCGTAAGGACTTTAAAGCCACTTGACTGCAAGGTATCCTGCAGCGCCTCACTAAGCAGCAGATTTTGCATCACACCACCGGATAACACTACGGTAGTAAAGTCGTAAGCCGCTTTTAACTTTAGCGTCATCTCACTAAGCGCAATCACCAGCCCTTTATGGAAAGCCATTGCCATTGCAGCTTTGCTCCGTCCCTGGCGTAAATCCGTTATAATCTGCTGCCACATCGCCTGAGGCACTACTTGATTATCAGTAATCCTGAGATGATAAGGTTCAACATCTTCCTGGCAGGTCTGAGCCAGCGATTCCAGCCGGATTGCAGCCTGCCCTTCGTAGGTTATTTGTGCCGGGGCGCAGCCAAGCGCCGTCGCAACGGCGTCAAACAGCCGGCCTGCAGAGCTACTCAGCGGGCAGTTTAACTGCATTGTCAGCATTTTTTCGAAGCTGTTGCACATGGGGTCTGCAAACTGTGGGCAAATATCGGTCATTTCTGCCAGTTGCCCGGCAGTGAAGCATTGTCGGAGCTGAGCATACAGCGACCGCCAGGGTGACTTGATCGCCTGAGCGCCACCAATTAAGGGGACCGGCGCTAGTGAGGCTATCCGTTTCATGGCAGCATAACCACCATATAAAAACTCGCCGCCCCACAGGGTCTCATCGGTGCCGAAACCGGTGCCATCCAGGCATATTCCGAGTACTGCATCGCCGGCCAGCGGATACTGATTGTCGCCCAGACAAGCGCCAATGTGCGCATGGTGATGCTGTACCCGGGTAAGGTGATTGCCCTGCTCTTCCAAGCTTACACCATGTTTTGTGGACAGATACTCCGGATGCATATCACAGACGTAATGTTCAGCAGCGTTTTCGTACAGCTCGCGATAAAGCTGCAAGGTGTGCAAATATTCATCGAACGTACTGGCATCGTGCAGATCGCCAAGATGTTGGCTAATCACCGCCCGGCCATCCTTAATCAGACACAGGGTATTCTTTAACTGGCCGCCCAAAGCGATAAGCGTCTGCCCGGCAGAGAAACCTGATGGTAACGGTAAGCTGGCAGGCGCATACCCGCGCGCGCGGCGCAGTATTTGTGTACCGTATTTACCCGCCACCACCACCGAATCATCCAGGCGGTTGTGGATTGGCCGATTGTGCAACAGCAACACATCGGCAATGTTATTTAACTGAGAGCGAGCCGCATCATTGGTGATCGCCTGGGGTTCCCCGGAACGATTGCCACTGGTCATTATCAGTGGAAAGTCTACCTCTGCCAGGAGCAGATGATGTACCGGCGAATAGGGTAACATCACACCGATTTTCGTATTGTCAGGGGCAACCGATGGCGCAATTTTATATTGCTCCGGGTTTTCCTGCCGGGACAACAGCACAACCGGCGCAGCAGGATGCGTTAACAGCGCCTCATCCTGCTCGTTAACTCTGGCAAACTGCCTGATTGCCTCAATATTCGAGGCCATTAATGCCAGCGCTTTATGGGGGCGCTGTTTTCGTTCACGTAATCGTTTCACTGCCTGTTCATTAGTGGCGTCACACGCTAAGTGAACCCCGCCAATCCCCTTTATCGCTACGATTTGACCATCCCGTAATGCCTCACCGAGGGCCTGAAACGGCGTCTCACTGGCGACTGGCTCACCACCGGGTGTTTCCAGCCAGCAATGAGGGCCGCAATCAGGGCAGGCATTTGGCTGGGCATGAAAGCGGCGATCGGCCGGGTTGTCATATTCCTGCTGACAAGCCGCACAAAGGGTAAATTCCACCATGGTGGTGGAGGCACGGTCGTAGGGAATTTGCCGGATAATACTCAGCCGCGGGCCGCAGTTGGTACAATTGATAAACGGATAATGATAACGGCGATCACCAGGCTGGAACAGCTCTGAAAGGCAATCCGGGCAGGTAGCGGCATCCGGTGCACAGCCGGTAGTAACGATCCCCGACTGAGATACGTCTATTGCAAAGGATGAAAATACAGGTAAATCCAACGCCTCTTGATGCATTGCATCAATCCGGGCCAGTGGCGGTAACTGCTGTAACATCAGCTCAGCAAACTCACCAGCCTGCGCCGCACTGCAATTAAGCTCAACTATAACGCCACCGGTATCGTTGAAAACCCGCCCGGTGAGCTTTAACTCTGTTGCCAGACGCCAGATAAACGGGCGAAAACCCACGCCCTGAACAATCCCGTTAACGCGTAAGCGCATTCCTTTGCTGTGTGGCATTAATGCACCGTGCAGGCCATACAGGGATCGAAAGAGCGGACAATATGTTGTACCGACACCGGTGTTTTCTCACCGTTCATTACCGGCGCGCCAACGACCGCCTGCTCCAGCGCACCGGGCTGTTCGTGTTGATCCCGGGGCGAAAAATTCCAGCTGGTCGGGGCGATGATCTGATAGTTACTGATCTTACCGTTTTTCACTTCCAGCCAGTGACCTAAGGCGCCCCGAGCTGCTTCAACCAGGCCAACGCCGGAGGTCTCGGCGGGCATTTCACCGTGATGACAAAAGGGCGCGGTAGGATCAATTTGCTTAACCCACTCTTCCATTTGCCCTACCACAATGGCCACTTCAAGCAGTCTGGCCACCACCCGGCTTAACACATTGCCACCATGGCGGCTTATCATGTCTCGCATCAGCGGGTGACCGTTAACTACCTGTCGCGCCAATGGCCCGACTTCCACCACCTCGTGACCTAAGCGGGGCGCCTTACACCAACTGTATCCCGCCTCGTTATCCAGCGTTGGCTGGGTAATTCCCTGCGCCGGCGGATGCGGATGGTCGGTGTCACTCATCCAGCTATGGGAGTGATCTTCGACTATTCGGGCGATATCCAACGGACTTGTCTGGCCATCTCTGTAGCTGCCAGCAGCCCACATCGGCTCATCAAGAGCACCATAAGCGCCGAAGCTGAGAAAATGATCCGTTGCCCTGCCAAGCTGGTGTAATTGTTGTACTTCAGCCACATGCAAAAAACGGCGGAAGTCAGAGCTGTGCCAGGGCTTTTGCTGATACCACTGCCATAATTCGGCTTCGCTTTTAAGCTGACTAATGGTGGTCAGACTATCGCCAAATAAAGTACTTTCGAGAAAACGCTTAAACCCGGCAACGATGGCCAGTAAACGCATGCGCTCTTTGGGCTCAATCGCTTTGGCTACCCCACCCGGCTGTAAACTCAGGGTGTGTGGCCACTTGCCGGCCATCAGCCCCATCAGGTGCAGAAAATCGGCCCGAGCTGGCAACATCTGCGTTGAGGCAGAGCCTGCAGTGGCTTTAAACCGCCCCTGAATATCACCAAACCAGCTAGCGCCAGCGTATGTGTCGCGGGCAAAATCGGGCATAAAAAACAGATAAAAATGCGTGATCAGATCGGTAATGTTTTCACTTGCCAGCACTAAGTTGGTACACAGCTCGCCGTTTTTCGGCATACTCAGTCCCATGGCATCAGCTAACGCCCGGGCACTGGCCACCGACTGGGTAACCGAGCAAATACCACAGATCCGCGGCGTATAAACCAGCGCATCCATGGGTTTGTGGCCCAGTAAAATTCGTTCAAACCCACGATACAGCGGCGAGTTTACTTCAGCTCGCTGCACTTTATCTTCGCCGGTTTCCAGGGTGATTTCCAGGTCCCCTTCCACGCGATTAAAGGGGCCTGCGACAATTCGGCTCATACTGCTACTCTCTGACTGCACATACTGATGGTTCAGCCTTTGCGTTTATGAATGGTGGGCGGATAAATTAGCTGCTCGGCAATGGCATTCTTTTTTAACCGTTCAGGCGTGGCCGCTTTAGACAATTGCGCCAGGGCAACAAACCATGCTTTGGGCATATCGGTTGGCAGGCCAACCGGGATCCCGGCAATTTTGGGCGTTTGGCAAAAACTGTGGCCCGGTTCTTCAAATTCGGGGGCGGTGCAATTAATACACGGGTAGCCACCGTTGGTACAGGAGCCCTGGCCATTCCAGGGCCGGCTGTTACAGTCAGCATGCGCCTGGGTGCCTTTACACCCCATATTTTCCATCATGCAACCGCGATCGCCCATATCCACCGCACTGGCTTTATATTCATAGAATTCGTTGCGGGAGCAACCATGATGCACCAGGTGATCGGCGTACATACGCGGACGACCAAACTTATCGAGTTGCTCATCATTGTGCTCACCCAGCGCTATGCTCATCAGGGTTTCGGTAACCCAGTCAGGGTGCACCGGACAACCGGCGATATTAACCACCTGATCGCCACTTTGCGACGTAAAATCCTTACCCAGCAGACCGCCCGCCATTTCGCCATCAAATTGCAGGCCCGTGGCATCAGTATCATTGGCACCAGCTGCCGTAATACATCCGTAGGCCGCGCAGCTACCAACGGCAACAGTGTAGCGGGCAATATCCGCCAGCGCTTTTACCCACTCAATCATAGGTTTGCCGGTACCGCCCAATATGTGAAACTTACCGGTGCCCATGGGGCCGGTCATCATAGAGCCTTCGATACAAAGAATATCCAGAATAATGTCACCGGCCAGGATCCCCTCGAGCATGGCAATACACTCATCACCGGTGGCTTCGCTTAATGATGGATGCCAGAGCAGATTGATGCCCGCATTTTCAAACAGGGTCAGGACATCGGGGGATTCGGCATTGAGTAACGACATGGAACAGCCGCCGCAACCACCGGATTGCAGCCATAACAGATTAAGCATCAGCGGACTCCCGGTTAGGTAAAAACAGGCTAGCGATTGCACCGCCATCGATATGATTGTCGATGGATAATTCGCCATTATGTTGCGAAACGATACCATAACTAATTGATAAACCAAAGCCTGTTCCCATTCCAACTGGTTTGGTTGTATAAAAAGGCTCAAAAATTTGCGGCGCATCGTCGGCGCTGATCCCAGATCCGGTATCCCTTATGGTCAATAACACGCCATCATTATCTGCACTGGCATTGATGGTTAATCTGCGCGTCTCGGAAGCAGCCATGGCATCTACCGCGTTTTCGATCAGGTTGACCACGACCTGATGGATCTGCCCGGCATGGCCATAAGCTTCCAGTGGTCGGGGAATGTTGTCTACCACCTCAACCGCAAAATCACTTTCTTTCATTATCCAGTGTAAAGCGGTATGCACCGCGTGACTGAGGTCGAAAGACGCTTTCTCCGACACCTGCGCAGACGAGAACTGACGTAAATCATTGACGATTTCTTTTACTCTGTCTGCGCCTTCCATGGTGCCATCCACCAGCGAATTGAGATCTTTGATGGCCTTTTCCAGACGCATGTTTTCACGCATCTCGCGCAGCGCGTCACGGCTTTCACCGCTGGCTACCGCATCAAAGTAAGTGCTGAGTTTATCGGTGTAACGACGTAACACGTGCATGTTGCCATACACAAAGCTGATGGGATTGTTCAGCTCGTGGGCTACACCTGCCACCAGACGACCCAGAGAAGCCATTTTTTCTGACTGAATAAGTCGTTGCTGGGCGAGCTGTAATTCAGCATGGGCAATATTAAGCTCTTTATAGGCTCTTTGCAGCTCACCAAGAGGGCGTCCTACCAGCACCATGCCCACAGACTTACCGCGGTGATTTAAGCGCGCCGTACAATTTACCGATAACGGTACACTGCCCGACTTGCCCTGTAATTCCAGCTCGTAGTCGCGCACAGACTGAGCACGCAGGCGTTCGTAAAAGCCCTGTACCTTGTCGTGCAACTCCGGGGCGATAAAGGTTAAAATAGAACGACCAATCAGAGCCGATTCAGACTCCCCCACCAGCTCGGTTAATGCCCGGTTTACGCCTTCAATGATACCGTCGTTATCACACACGACGAGCACATCGTTCATAGCACTTTGAATACTGTCAGAAAAGCTTTTGGCCTCTTCCAGCTCAACGTTTTTTTCTTCGACTTCGACCTGTGACTGCACCAGATCCGCATAGGCTTCATCCATTTTCTGGATGACACTTACCCAGGCATCTTCATTCTGAATGGCTTGTACCGGATTGAAGTCTAAAGAGTCTGACATATCTGCAGCGTGTAATTATCTATACAGGCACTATACCTGACGGGATTCGGCCCGCAAGGCTGACAAGGCATTTTCTCGTTAAAAGCAGGGCGGATTGCTCGCCCTGCACGGTATTCCCGGCGAACGATTAAGGCCTTGGACGGAACATAACCTGCCCGGTTTTATTAGCAATTTCCACCTGCGCGACTTTTTGATAAAAGCCGTCAGAAAAGAACGTTTCATATTTAGGTACTGTCACAAATACGCCCACCCCTTCTGAATCACGATGCTCAAGTAAGACACTGTCGATAGCCCGCATCAGCAGATGACCAAGACCGTGTGACTGATAGTCCGGATGCACCGCAATGAACGACAGCAGATGATACTTTTCAGCTGGCATGGCAGAACGAATTTTTTCCTCTTTCTCGAGCATTTGCCGGGTGCCGTAATACCCGGTGGTCAGCAGCATTTTTAACCGCCAGTGCCAATAACGCCCAGCCCCTGCAGCATTGTCTGGCCCCGTGAGGCAGGCAACAGACAATAATCGCCCCTCATCAAACAGGCCAATAATGGGTTGCTCGGCTTCCCAGAATGCGGTGAGTTCTTCGCGAATAGCCGACCGTAACCGCGATTCGTAGCCTTCTTTTTCACTCTGGAATATTTGTAAAAAAATTGGATCGTCGTGGTAGGCGTTGTAAATGATGGATGCAGCCACTTTCAGATCTTCCGCTGATAAGTATGCTGCTCTGATTTTATCCAGGTTTTGTTGGATTTCCGCTTGTACCATAGCCTGTCTCCCGTGTTGTGGTGATGCGTAAACGCCTGTTTTGCGACCCGGGCCGCCCTCTCACTCAACCGCTCAGCGCTGCCGCTGAACAACAGCAAACTGAAAACAACAAGATTGGTCTTAAGAGATACGTAATAGACGCACAAAAAGTGCATCAGTTCCCCACTCTAGCCGAAAAAATAACACCATGTAAATATACCGTTAACAATATTTATACATTTGAATAAGTTTAGCGATGATAATTGAGTACAGTGATCGGGCAGGTAGTGCAACGAGCCATCATTAATGATGGCCGGCCAGACAGCAACAAGCCCGATAAACGGGATGTTTATCGGGCTTGTCAGTAAGTGTAAACGGTGGGCGGATTAGATTTTACGGACCGCTTCTTCACCCCAACCAATTAAGCGATTATCTTTGAAGACCAGGGGAGTACACTCGTCCTTGGTGGTGATACCGTCGTCCTCGGTACGCTGCGTGCGATAGTAAAGAATCCGGTAAACGTGATCGCCCTCGCCTACCATTTCGTTGAAGTCGGCTACACCCATCTTACGGGTAACGTCTTCAAAGTGCGCATTCACTTCCAGATTGCTGATATGTTTACGATTATTATACTCACGCTGCTCCCAGCTGGCCTGGTAATGTTCTTTGTCATTACCTCCTACGGAAATGACACAACCAGACAGTAACATGGGTGCTACCAGAGCAGTACAAAGCATTAATTTTTTCATAGTGGTTCCCTGTTGAAAAATAATAAGTCACTAATGAACTTCAGGTAATCAAGAATGAGGCCAACTATAACTTATTGAATTTTAAAGAAATTAAAAAATAACCACTTGGCGGCGGTGCTAACTATCGGTATGATTAGCGAAATTTTCGTTGTTTTGACTAACTGACTAAAGGCCAAGCCCGCCTGGTGTGTTGGTCACCAGTAAAGAGTAAATGCATGTCCTCTAAAGAAAACCATAAAACCCTGGTCGAAATCTGCCATTTATTGGCGGCCGAGGGCTTAACGCCGGGTGTAGGCTTATTGCGTGGTAAAGCGCCTTTCAAGGTAAGCGTGCTGGACGCCATTGAGGCGATAAAGGTCTTTAATCAGCAGAATGTGCAGGTCAAAGCCCAACCCAAAACACCGGGCGACAAAGAGCGCATCGCTGAGCTGGAAAAACGGGTGGAACAGTTAGAGCAGGCCCTCGCGGTGATGGAGAGCCGGCTGGCAAAGCTCAGTTAAACGGCTGGCGTCAGGCCATCAATAAAGGTCGCCAGATCAGGTGCCAGACAACGAGTGGGCAATTTCCCCACCTGTTCCAGTACTACCTCACCTGAGGCATTATCTACAGACAAAATAAAGTCGTCTTCATCGGTTAAGCCAAAAAATAACGTGGGCGGCTGTTTTAGTCGCTGCTTCATTAACAAATGGCCAATCAGGTTTTGTTGTAGTCGCTCGAAGTCCTCTTCACTGCAAACCTGCAATAATTCACAGTTGCCTTGTTCAGCCTTAACCGGCAGATTAAAACTCCAGTAAGTGGTAAAGAATTTGCAAAATTGCTCGTTCAGCGTGATGTGCAAGGCGTTTTCGATATTGGCAAAGGTATATTCACCTTCCATCGGCACGGGCTGCCAGGTGCAGGGCTCTCCCTGGCTGGCGTTCCCCACATAACAGGGGGATGCTAATTCCGCTTCAAACTCAGTGGTCATCAGCGCGGGATGAGACGCTGCCGCTTGTTGTAAATCGCGCATTAACTTATGCAATGATTGTTGAACTATATTCTCCATTGCGATTCCATATCAGGTATACTAAACCTCTATAGTAAAGAATTTATGGCACTTTAAACACCAGCTTGGCATATTGAATGCGCGTGCCATGATTAATCAGTGGTAAAAAGTTACAGGACAGCATGACAGTAAAGCACTCTTCGTCACCGTCTCTTCCCGCCAACCTGACACTGGGTCAAAAGGTTGACTACATTGAACAGTACACGCCTGAGCTGTTGCAAGGTGTGCCGCGCTCGCTAAGCCGTGAACAAATTGGCGTTTCACAGCCCCTGCCTTTTGGCGGTGTGGATATCTGGAACGGTTATGAGCTTTCGTGGCTTAATCCGAAAGGCAAACCGCAGGTCGCCATTTTGCAATGCCAGGTGCCAATTGATTCGCAAAACCTTATCGAGTCTAAGTCTTTCAAGCTTTATCTGAACAGCTTCAATCAGTCGGTATTTGGCAGTGCAGATGAAGTGGCCCGACACTTAAGCAAGGATTTATCGGCCTGTGCCCAGGCACCGGTTAAGGTGCAATTATTCAGCGCCGGTCAGTTTGGCGCCCTTCACCTTGGTGAACTCGACGGCACCGTGATTGACGATCTGGACATTGAAATCAATGCCTATGAGCCGAGCCCGGAGCTGCTCACAACCGGCGACCAGCAGGTTTCTGAAACCCTGGTGAGTCATTTATTAAAGTCTAATTGCCTGATCACCAGTCAGCCTGACTGGGCCAGTGTGCAAATTCATTACGAAGGCGCGGCTATAGACCACGCCGGACTGCTGGCTTATCTCATCTCGTTTCGCCGGCATAATGAATTTCACGAGCAGTGTATCGAGCGAATTTTTTGTGATTTAATGAATCGATGCAAGCCGCACAAGCTAGCAGTCTATGCGCGCTACACCCGCAGAGGCGGATTGGATATCAACCCGCTACGGGCGAATTTTGATTTCAATGTATCGAACAATCGGTTAGCCCGGCAGTAGCATGCCGGCGGTTATTTTTGGCTAATAAGGAGCTTGCATAACACATGGAAGCGAAACAACTCCAATCGCTGCGCGCTCACAGTGAGCAACTGGCAGGATTTATAGTCCGGCTCACCAGTTATTATGAGGGATTATCGGCAGAGATTGATAAAGAGTTACAGTCTCTGCGCGGTCATTTAAGTGGCAAGATTGATTTCACTCTGGCCACCCTATCCATGAATAAAGTCAACCAGCTCATTATGCTGGAACCCTACTCAGTAAAAACCCTGACTCAGGCCTGGCTTCGCCAACTGGAAGAAGACATCCAGGCATTTCAGCGTCTGGTGACTGAGCCGGCGGCCCGCAGCCAGGCAGCCAAAGCCAGTAGCGCCCTGAAAAAGCCCATCAATGGCATCAGTGCCGTGCTGCCGCTCTATCAACAGGTATTAAAGTGCTATCAATCCGGCATGGGCAATGCTGAAGAGTCAACGACTGACAACCAACCCAATAACCGAACGGTACAGCTTAAACAAAACCTCATCGATGAGCTCGGTCAGTTGGTACAAACCTATATCCGGGTCAACCCGGAGGATGACTACATCGCCTCCCTGCAGGAGAGGCTTGGCCAGGGGCTTACCGAAGAAGAGTTACTGAATAGCTGCCTGATCCTGATCCGGGTAATGGTTCAGGAAACCCTCACCGAGGCCAATACGGCCGGTAAAATTATTCAGCGGCTGAATAATGCCCTGGGTAATATTAACGGTGACGTGCAATCCAGTATCTCAAAAAGTGCCGAGAGTTTTGAGGCGCGCCAGTCTCGCAACCAGGAATTGCGAAACGTGCTGGAAGACATGGAAGACGCCCTGGAAGGCGAAAGCAATATCGACGACTTAAAGCAGCAGGCGCAGCACTACTTGGGCCAGATGGCTAACTCACTCAGTGCCGGTGAAGAAGCCGAGCGTCAGGAACAGGAAGGCCTGATGTCACTGCTGGTCTCCATGCAGCAACAGCTCTCATCGCTGCAGAAACAAACCGACTCATACCGTAAAAAGCTGGTTGAACAGCGCATAAACATGTACACCGATCCGCTCACCCGGGTGCCCAATCGCATGGCATATAATGAAAGGGCTTCAAAAGAATGGGATCGCTGCCAGGCCCAGAACAAGCCACTGAGTATCGCGGTAGTCGACGTGGATCACTTCAAACGGATCAATGATAAATACGGCCACGCCGCCGGTGATAAAACACTCCAGGCCATAGCACGCCACCTGAAAACTAACCTGACCAGCAGCGAGTTTATGGCACGCTGGGGCGGTGAAGAATTTATTATACTGTTGCCCGATCATGCCAGCGATAAACTGTTAAATCGCCTGAATGAGTTGCGCGAGGGGCTGGCTAAGCTACCCTTTAAATTTAAACAAGAGCGCCTGACAGTCACAGCCTCCATCGGCGGTACTCAGTGCCGTACCGGGGAGAAGCTCGACGCCGCCTTTGAGCGGGCCGATAAAGGGCTATATAAAGCAAAATCCGGTGGTCGGAATCAGGTGGTCATTCAGGATAACGAATGAAAAAAATTCAGCTAAACCCTGTAGGTTGGATGAGCCAACTCTCCCAACTTGAAGTCAGCAAGCTTGAAGACACCACAAACAGTAACCTGTATCAGCTCTTCCGTAACTGCTGCCTGGCAGTGCTTAATAGCGGAGTGGATGAAGACAACTACGAAATGTTGTTTGCCCCCTACGAATCCTTCGACATTCGGCTGATTAAACGGGAACGGGGC